>CAUSOO010000090.1:0-8891 GCA_963533245.1 uncultured Neisseria sp. | reverse complement strand
TAGGCTTTTATGAGTGTCCAAGATTTGGGGGCCAGTTCAGTTTTCAGACGACCTTCTTAAGGTATAGGGATTCACTTACCCCAGCAATCAAGCCAAGAAAAAACCCTCGGTAGAACCGAGGGTTTGAAAATTTGGTTGCGGGAGCAGGATTCGAACCTACGACCTTCGGGTTATGAGCCCGACGAGCTACCATGCTGCTCCATCCCGCGTCAGAGAGTAGAACTATACAGATACTTGAAAAAACTGTCAAGCACTTTACCGCTAAAATTCAGCAAAACATTACCCATTCAAAGTCCAGACGATAAAATGAGTTATAGCAATATTATGATTTTAAAGAGTTTAAACCAAAAACCGACCAATCAGGGCTATTCGGAACTTCATCGTAAATCACTCAATCTCAAAAAGCCTTCAAACATGGTTGCAACCGTTTTTTGTCTTTTCAATGCTGATACGAAACTTATCTCATAATACCTAACGGATTGTAAAACACACTGAAATAGAGATCTTCAAAGATATCCTGATCGTTTGAGTTTTGCTGATACTGCCCAAGCCCTATTAAGCCGACAGCCCATATCAGACAAACCATGATTGCCAACCTGACAATCAGGCGCTGTTTGTGCGGCATAAGGCCACACAGCCAATCTGCACATAAAAGCATACCCGACATCACCCAAACCACATATCCCCAACCAAATACACCGGGTAACACAAATATCGACCCCGGCATCATCAAGATTAACATTAAACAGGGGAACAAATATAAGGTTTCTTTATCATCCTTCAATCTGATATATAAAACAAAAAAAATCACATTGGCAAATGTAGGCCAGCTTGCCGGATACCAAAAAACAGTCAAACCTGTCATCCAAATTACCAAACCTATCGCTCCGCCTACAGCGGGCAAACACAAGGATAAAATGAACAGTATGAGCGCCACCCTTCTTAAAGATTTTCTCAAACCTATGTGATAGTCGAGTGGTAGTAGATTTCCCTGCATATTATTTCCTTATACGATAAATGGCACTAATCAAAGGTCGTCTGAAACCTTGTTTTAGAGTTTCAGACGACCTTTTGCCTTTGCTTTCAATCCAATGATTTTATTTCTTGGCTCTAAAGCCCAGCAGATGTTGCGTGGTGGCAAGCCATGCGCCGAAGACGCCTAGGGCGATGACGAAGCCAAACACCAGCGAAACTTCACTGAAATGGAAGAAACGCCAGCCGATATTAAGGCCGTAGGGTTTGAAGATGGCATCTACCAACGGACGTACGGCGGAGAGCAGCCAGCCGCACAGTCCCAAACTGACGGCGGCGGAGAAGATACTCTGCCACATGGCTTGATAGAGGAAGGGGCGGCGGATGAACGATGCGGGCGCTCCGAGCAGCTTGGTAATTTCGATTTCTTCTTTGCGGCTGAGGATTTGCAGACGGATGGTGTTGTGCGCGACAAGGACGAACGCCATACCCAGCGTCAGTGAAAGAAACCATAAAATTTTGCGGATGAACTCGTTGATTTGATACAGCGTTTGCACCCATTCGGTGTCCATAGTGGCGGATTCGACCATGGGCAATTTGACCATATCCTGATAAATCGTCTGCATTTGTGCGGGCGGCGTAGCGGGATCGGGCGTTACGATAAATGCGTCGGGCAAGGGGTTGCCGTCGAGCATGGAAACGAGGTTTTGATCGAGGTTGGATTGCAGCTCTTCCAAGCCTTCCTGCTTGCTGATGAAACGGATTTTGTTGAGGCGGGCATCGCGTTCCAACAGGTTGCGAACGGTATCGCTGTCGGCTTTGGATGCGTCGGTTTCCATATAGAGGGTGATTTGCGGCGACTCGTTGAGCTTGCCTAAAACGCTTTGCCCGCTTTGAATGCCCAAATACATGAAAAGCGGCAGAGTCATGGCGACGGCGAGCATCAGGAGGGTGAGCAGCGTGCCGACGGGTTGGCGCAGGAGCTGTTTGAGCGCAGTGCGCGCAGATTCGACGTGCAGCGAGACGTAGTGAATGATGCTCATGCGAGTCGTCCTTTCGAGAGGCGCAGGATGCGGTGGCCGTAGTCTGCCATGAGGGTTTCGTCATGGGCGGCGACGATGACGGTGGTTCCTGCTTCGTGGAAGGTTTTGAACAATTCCATGATGTCGAGCGCGTAGGCGCGGTCGAGGTTGGCGGAGGGTTCGTCGGCAATCAGGAGGCTGGGTTGATGAACGACGGCGCGGGCGATGCACAGGCGTTGCTGTTCGCCGCCTGAGAGGGTTACGGGATCGTCCAATTCGCGGCCTTTCAAGCCGACTTTTTCAATGGCGATGCGGGCGCGTTCTTCGGCTTTGCGCGGCTGATAACCGATAATCCGCAGCGGCAGGATGACGTTTTGCAGGACGTTGCGGTCATAGAGGATTTTGTGGTCTTGGAACACGATGCCGATATGCTGGCGCATGAAGCCGATTTGGTTGTCGCTCAATTCGCCCAAGTCTTGGTTGTTGAACCACACTTTGCCTTTGCTGGGTTTGGTAATACCGGAAATCAGCTTGAGGATAGTGGACTTGCCGGAGCCGGAATGGCCGGCGATAAATATCATTTCGCCTTTTTTGATTTGGAAGCTGACGTTTTTCAGGGCTTCAAAACCGCCGGGATAGGTTTTGGAAACTTGTTCGAAACGGATCATAAGGTATTCCTGGAAAGGGGTCAGAACAAACTTATCCACAGTTAATCCACAAAAGGATGCGCTATCGGAGATAGGTCTTCTGAAAAATAGGATATGTGCCGAATTATAAAGATTTCGGCGTTTTTTTGATAGTTTGCCCGGATATGGACGGCGGTAGGCAAAGCGTCGGACTGACGGCTTTACAACACAATATTACAAGTGTGATTGTCGCCATCATTTTATTTACCGGCATTTATCCACAAAACGCCCTGAACAAAGAGGTCGTCTGAAAATTTTCAGACGACCTCTGCACACAACGAACGCCAAAAACCGCGTATCCGACTGAATGGCAGATACGCGGTTTGAGATTTGAAGCACATATTCGGGTCTTGCTTCCTAACCGTGCAGACAATACAAAGTGCAAGCTTAATTGATGTCCAAACGTTCCATACGGTAGCGCATGGAGCGGAAGCTGATGCCCAAAAGCTTGGCTGCCTGAGTGCGGTTGTAACGGGTTTGCTGCAACGCTTGTTCGATAATGCCGCGCTCGATTTGGTCAAGGTAATCTTGAATCTGCATGGTGCGCGGGTCAAACGGAGGAAGCGGTTGGTGATCCAACGTTTCACCTTTTCGTGTTTCGGAATCGGCGATGTCGTCAAGGCTGAGGTTTGGATGGTCGTTTTTGGGCGCCGTCGTGTTTTGGATTTGCAAATCATCCAACTGGATAACTTGTCCGACAGTCAGGGCGACGGCGCGTTCGAGGATGTTTTCGAGTTCGCGGAAGTTGCCGGGATAGCTGTAATGCAGCAGGGCTTCTTGCGCTTTGGGGCTGAGTTTGTAGGTTTGCGTACCGTGGCGGTGTTTGTAGAGCAGGTACAGAATCAGCGCGCCCAAGTCTTCGCGCATTTCGCGCAGGGGCGGCATATACAGGGTAACGACGTTGAGGCGGTAGTATAAGTCTTGACGGAATGCGCCGCTTTCGACGAGTGCTTCGAGGTTTTTATGGGTGGCGCAGATGATGCGGACATCGACGAAAGTTTCGCGGGCATCACCGATGCGGCGCACGGCTTTTTCTTGGATGGCGCGCAGGAGTTTGACCTGCATGGCTAGCGGCAAGTCAGCAACTTCGTCGAGGAACAGCGTGCCGCCGTCGGCGTGTTGGAAGAAGCCGAGACGGTCTTGGTCGGCGCCGGTAAAGCTGCCTTTTTTATAGCCGAAGAATTCGCTTTCCATCAGATTTTCAGGAATCGCGCCGCAGTTGACGGCGATAAAGGGCTTGTCGGCGCGATCGGACAATTCGTGGATGGTACGCGCAGCCTGTTCTTTACCGGTACCCGATTCGCCGGAAATATAGACGGGCACGCCGCTGCGGGCGAGGCGGCGGATCAGGTGGCGGACTTCGACCATTTGGGGCGAACTGCCGAGCAGCCTCGGCATATCTTCTTCGCCGCCCAATTCGGGCACGTCTTCGTTCGCACGCATGGCGATTTCGCCGGTGGCAAAGCGTTCTTTCATGAAACGCAGGCTTTCGGGTACGGAGACAGAACCGCTCAAGTCGCGTTTGGGCGGTTTGGGCGGGGTTTTAGGCTTGTTGAATGCGGCAGCGACGGGTGCGGACGGTTTTTCGGTCGGCGGCTGGGCAATTTCGTCTGTACTATTGGAAACAGAAACGGCGGATTTAACCAACGAGCGAAGTTGGGAAAGGGTAATCGGCTTTTGCAGGTAGTCGAACGCGCCCGCATTAAGGGCTTCGACCGCCTGGTCGGCATTACCGAAGGCGGTAATGACGGCGACAGGGGTGTCGAGCATGAGTTCGTCTATGTATTGGACGACTTCGAGACCGGAGCCGTCGGGCATCCGCATATCGGTCAAGACGAGGGAATAGTCGTTGTTGTCGAGCTTGTCTTTGGCATCTTCTACGCCGACGGCGGTCTGCACGCGCAACCCCATCTTCATCAGCGTCATTTCCATCAAGTCACGGATGTCGGCCTCGTCGTCGACGACCAATACTGGGTCTTGCAGCTTACTCATTGTGTTCTCTCGGTAAAATCAGTTCGAATCCGTTCATTTCGGGGTGGTAATGGAGTTGACCCATATTGGCGTGTGCCAGTTCGCGGGCAACGTACAACCCCAATCCCGTACCCTGTTTTTCAGTGGTGTAGAACGGTTCGAAGAGATGGTTGCGGACTTCGGGCGAAATGCCTTTGCCGTTATCGGCAACGACGATGGAAATGTGCATCCTGCCGCTGGGGCGGATCAGGACGGTAATCGCGTTCTCGTCCTGACGGCTGTGCCGCCATGCGTTATTGCAGAGGTTCCACATGATTTGTTGGATGTGCATCACATCCGCGAGGACGGTAAGGTTGTTACCATCCATGTTCATGCGCAGGCAGCCGATGGCTTCGGAATTGTTGAGCGTGAACTCTTGTTTGAAGTCGAGCCAGAATTTCATCAGGTTGATCGGCTCGCGGCTGATGTTGTCGCGCTTGTTGAGCAGGGAGATGTCTTCCAACATTTTGTCGATGCGCTGGATGTTGCTGTCGATAATGCCGCAAAGCTTGGCTTTAACGGGATCGGGTTCGGCATCGTCATCACTTTCTTGCAGCAAATCGCTGGCATGACGGATGGCGGACATCGGATTGCGGATTTCGTGGGCGAGGTTCGCGGTAAGCTGTCCGAGCGAAGTGAGCTTGGTGGACATGGCCTCTGCCGCGACTTCGCGCAGCGAACGGACATACAGCATGAGCAGTTCCGTCTGTTCCTGAATCAGCGGGACGGCGCGGACGTGCATGGCGTGTTGGAAGATGTGGATATCGGTTTCAAACGGTTTGTCGGGATGATATTGCCAGCGTGTAACCAATTCGCCGAATACGACTTCCTGCTGGTCAACCACCAAACCGGGGAAATAGGTTTTTGCCTGTTTGTTGAAAAGCCAGACGCGCTGGGTGCTGTCGATGACGATAACGGCTTCCTGCACGCGGTTGAGAACGAGGCGGTTCAACCCGCTGATGCGGCGGTAGGCAAGCTGATGGCGGCTGGCAGATTCGGTCGCCTGCTCCAGATAGCGGGCGGCGAACGAAGTCAGCATGGCGACAAGGTAACACGCGCCGCAGAGCAGGACCGTAGTAATCAGGGGCTGCGTATCCCAATCAAACGGATGCAGGCGGATGCTGCCGTCAAGCAGCAGATTGAAGAAGAACAGCATGGACGCGTAGCCTGCGTACAGCATGGGATAATGCCCGTAGCTGAGGAGGCAGGACGTCGCGACGAAAGGAAGGACAAGGATGCCGAAGCCCGAATCGACTCCGCCGGCGATATACACCAGTATCATCATCATCGAAATATCGACGACTGCGCTGGCATTGGGCAAATCCAAAGTCTGCCATTGCCAGTCCGGACGGGCGACGGATAACAAGATGAGGAAAGAATACAGCGCTGCCCAGCTGTAAAATTCGACGGGGGGGAATGACATGCCGATATGGGTGCCATTGCTGTAAACGCCGAAAGCATGCATGACCAACAGCGGCAGCACGATGGCAATGCGGGCAATATTGATTAAACCGGGTATCCGCTCGCTCAGGTTTCCCAGTTCCTGAAAGCCGGACTTACTCATATCCGCAACCCTTTTTGTTTATTTTTATCATTATTAGTACCTGTTTTTGAAATCGTTCTGCAATATTTCCGCAGACGGTCGTAAATATTTTTTTAATTTTGTCAGCATAACATAAAACGACCGTGTTTTCTAGGTTTTCAATGTGTTATCGTTTCCTCTGTTGCTTATTCGGAAGCTGCGGACAAGGTTTTCAGACGACCTGAGATGTCCAAAACCTTCCCTTTTTTGCCGCGTTTGCCCTCGATATCGCAAATGCGCAATTTTTCCTGATGCGCCGCACCGCGCTTGCCGACGGTTTCAACGATGAATTCCGCAGCCGTGGTTACGAGAACGTGTTCCAGCGATGCGCCTTCGGTCAGCGACATCAACTGCAAACCACGGCCTTTAGGCATGACTTTGAGTTCGCCGATCGAGAACGCCAAGAGGCGGTGGTCGCTGCTGGCCAGTACGACTTTGCAGTCGGGGTTGATGAGCGAGGAGGCATAAACCGCAATCGGCGGCAGGACGGTTTCGCCTCTGTCCACAGTCATCACCACTTTGCCCGCTTTCACGCGTCCGACCATATCGCCCAGTTTGGCGATGAAGCCGTAGCCGCCGCTGCCTGAGAGCAGGTAATGCTGTTCGGGCTGTCCGGTGAGCATGGCGACGGGTTTCGCGCCGTTTTGCAGCTCGATTAACGATGAAACGGGCACACCGTCGCCGCGCCCGCCGGGGATTTCGGCGGCATCGAGGGTGTAGGTTCTGCCCAATGAATCGAGGATGACGACGGGTAAAACAGTGCGGCCTTCAAGGGTTTGTTTGAGGCGGTCGCCTTCTTTGAATGCGGTTTGGCTCAAATCAAGGTTGTGTCCGGCCCGGCTGCGTATCCACCCTTTTTCCGACAGAATCAGCGTGATGGGTTCATCGGCGGTGGTCTGCGTCAGCACGGCGCGCCCGGCTTCTTCCACCAGCGTGCGGCGCGGGTCGCCGAACTGCTTCATGTCCGCCTGCATCTCTTTGATAATCAGCTTGCGTTTTTCGTTTTCGTCGCCCAAAAGGATATTCAGACGACCTTGTTCTTCACGCAACTCGTTCAATTCTTTTTCGAGTTTGAAACCTTCCAAACGCGCCAGCTGACGCAGGCGGATTTCCAAAATGTCTTCGGCTTGGATTTCGGTCAGCCCGAACGCCGCCATCAGATCGGTTTTCGGGTCGTCTGATTCGCGGATGACTTTAATCACTTCATCAATGTGCAGAAAGACTTTCAGACGACCTTCAAGGATGTGCAACCGTTTTTCCACTTGGTTCAAACGGAATTTCAGACGGCGTGTTACGGTAACGACGCGGAAATCCAGCCATTCCTGCAAAATCGTTTTCAGGTTTTTCTGCGCAGGGCGGTTGTCCAGCCCCATCATCACCAAGTTCATGGACACATTGCCTTCCAGCGAAGTCTGCGCCATCAGCGTGTTGATGAAGGTATCGGTATCGATGCGGCTGGATTTCGGCTCGAACACAAGGCGCACGGGATGTTCGCCGTCGGACTCGTCGCGTACGCGGTCGATTAAATCCAGCATCAGCTTTTTGGTGTTGAGCTGGTCTTGGTTGAGCTGCTTTTTGCCCGCTTTCGGTTTCGGGTTGGTCTGTTCTTCGATTTCGGCAAGGATTTTGGCGGAATTAGCGTTCGGTGGCAGTTCGGTCACAATCACGCGCCATTGTCCGCGCGCCAGCTTCTCGATTTCGTAACGCGCACGCACGCGTACGCTGCCCTTGCCGGTTTCGTAAATCCGGCGCAATTCGTCCGCCGGCGTGATGATTTGACCGCCGCCGGCAAAATCAGGCGCGGGGATGTACTGCATCAGGTCGGCGGTTTCCAACGTCGGCTTTTTCAACAGCGCAATCGCCGCCTGCGTAACTTCGTTCAGATTATGCGACGGGATTTCGGTCGCCATGCCCACCGCGATGCCCGACGCGCCGTTGAGCAACACCATGGGCAAGCGGGCGGGCAGGTGCAGCGGTTCGTCAAACGCGCCGTCGTAGTTCGGCACAAAATCCACCGTCCCCTGATTGATTTCGGACAACAGCAATTCCGCAATCGGCGTCAGCCGCGCTTCGGTGTAACGCATCGCCGCCGCCCCGTCGCCGTCGCGCGAACCGAAGTTGCCGATGCCGTCGATTAAGGGATAGCGCAAGGTAAAATCCTGCGCCATCCGTACCATCGCTTCATAGGCGGAACTGTCGCCGTGCGGGTGGTATTTACCTAAAATCTCGCCGACCACGCGCGCCGATTTCACCGGCTTCGCTCCCGCCGTCAAACCCATATCGCGCATGGCAAACAAAATGCGCCGCTGCACGGGCTTCTGGCCGTCTGAAACTTCAGGCAGCGCGCGGCCTTTGACCACGCTCATAGCGTATTCGAGATAGGCGCGTTCGGCGTATTGACCTAAGAGCAGGTAGTCTTCGCCGACAGGGGATGGGACGGAAACGTGTTCGTTCATAAGGAAGCTGGAATGAAAGATAAAGGAAGGTATTGTAAAGGATAGCGAATGAAAATAAAAATGTCGGGGCATGGTTTCGCCGCGTATCTTTTTATAGTGGATTAAATTCAAATCAGGACAAGGCGACGAAGCCGCAGACAGTA
This sequence comes from uncultured Neisseria sp., assembly GCA_963533245.1. GTDB lineage: Bacteria > Pseudomonadota > Gammaproteobacteria > Burkholderiales > Neisseriaceae > Neisseria. The sequence goes on along the minus strand of CAUSOO010000090.1, from coordinate 20 downwards.
CAGATAGTACGGAACCGATT
>CAUSOO010000089.1:0-8988 GCA_963533245.1 uncultured Neisseria sp. | reverse complement strand
GCACAGAGCGCCTGAATAGGCTTTTATGAGTGTCCAAGATTTGGGGGCCAGTTCACTTTTCAGACGACCTCGATATCCTGATATCAACTTGCAGACTTTCCTATATTACCGTTCCTCTTGCGCGGCTTGATACGCTTTTTTAAGGCACTTTTTATCCCCTTGGAAATAATTTTTGATAGAAGTACGCTTTTTTGACCGTTATCATTTGGATTAAAAATCTTATTTACTTTTGCAATCGACTCGATTATATTACCGTTTAATGCAATTTATTACATTAACTAACACATATATTGTATAAATATACATTATTCGCCTATTAAAAATTCCGACTCGATTGATAACACTCTTTATCACTTTAGATGCAATATATGACGGAATTTGACTTTATCAGACAATATTTGCAAAAACAGAAAAGCAGCGGTTTGATTTTGGGCATTGGCGACGACGCTGCGATTATCCGTCCAAGTCACGGATTTGATTTATGTTTTAGCGCGGACATGCTGTTAAAAGACAGACATTTTTTTTCTGACACCGCTCCGGAAGATTTGGCATGGAAAATGCTAGCTGTCAATATATCCGATATGGCCGCGATGGGGGCTGCCCCGAAATGGGTGTTATTGAGTGCCGGATTGCCCGAATTGGACGAAAATTGGCTGAAACGTTTTTGTGACAGCTTTTTCAGTTTGGCGCAGCGCTTCGGCATTACCCTGATCGGCGGCGACACGACCAAAGGCGATTTGGTCTTCAACGTCACCATTATCGGCGAGCTTCCGCAAGGACAGGCCTTACGGCGCGATGCCGCGAAAGACGGCGACGATATTTGGGTATCGGGACAAATCGGATCAGCAGCAGCCGCTTTAAACTGCCGCCTGAACACACACACACTACCACCCGATTTGTTCGACCGCTGCCATGACAGGCTGCTCCGTCCGGAGCCTAGAGTGGGATTGGGACAGGCGCTTTTGCCCATTGCCCATGCCGCTCAAGATATTTCGGACGGGCTGGCACAAGACCTCGGTCACATTTTGACCGCGTCATCGGTCGGAGCGGAAATTTCGGCAAATGCACTGCCGGTTTTAGAAGAATTGAAAAACGTCTTACCGCACGAAAGCTGGCTCTCCTGCGCACTGGCAGGCGGCGATGATTACGAATTGGTTTTCACCGCCCCCGAATGCCGGCGCAGCGAGATTCAGACAATAGCCGGACAATGCGGCGTAGCAGTAACGCCCATCGGGAAAATAAATAATACAGGTCGTCTGAAAATAATAGATTCCAATGGCGGCGAATTAAAACTGACTTCATTAGGATTTGATCACTTTGGCTGAATTTAAACCTACTTTCGACTGGTTGAAGCAGCGCCCGTTATGCCTGTTGGCATTCGGATTCGGCAGCGGTCTCGCGCCCGTCGCGCCCGGCACATTCGGAACGATGGCGGCTCTGCCGATAGCATTTCTCTTGGTTTTAATCGGTATCGACGGCTGGATTCTGGCTTTTTTATGTGTCGCCCTGTTTATGTGGGGCATCCGCATTTGCAACCACACCGAAAAAGCACTCGGCATCCAAGACTACGGCGGTATCGTTTGGGACGAAATGGTAGCGATGCTTCTGATTCTGGCTTTTGCACCGTTTAAATGGAATTGGTGGCTGGCGGCATTTATTCTGTTCCGCCTGTTTGATTCCATCAAACCTTGGCCGATCAAATGGTTTGACCGGCATGTGCACGGCGGATTCGGCATCATGCTGGACGACATCATCGCCGCCATCATGACCTTGATAGTTTTAGGCATTGCCGCCTGGATTATCTGATTTTTTCAACACACTTATTCGAAGCCATAAGACTTCAAACGCATCGAAAAATCGGTGCAAACAAAAAACACTATTACGGGACAACAAAAATGAACGAAATCGAAATCAATGTTCAACCACGCTACGTTGCGGGTCAAAGCGATGTTTATCGCGACCGCTATGCCTTCAACTATGTGATTACCATCTGCAACCGCAGCAACGATGTCATCACGCTGCGCCAGCGTTTCTGGGAAATCACCGACGGACACGGAGCGACCGAACCGGTAGGCCATTCCGGTCTGATTGAAGAACAGCCGGTCCTTTATCCGGGCGAGGCTTATGAGTACAACAGCGGCTCCCAACTCTGCACCCCTTGGGGCAGCATCGAAGGCGCATACGAGTTTGAAGACAGCATCGGCGAACGCTTTATCGTCGGCGTACCGAAGCTGGAATTCAAAGCAGGCTTCACCCTGCAATAAACACCGAGCAAAAACAATACAGATCGGGAAAACCAAAGGTCGTCTGAAAGATTAAGGGGCTTTCAGACGACCTTTTTTTATAGTGGATTACCGAAGCAATGCCGCGTCGCATCTTATTGGAAACGCCCCCTCTTCACCTGCATCTGCCCTTTGCCCAACTGCGCCGCCAAGCCGTGATTGCGCAAAGCGTGAGTGAGCGCGATGGCGAGTCCGTCGGCGGCGTCCGATTGCGGCGTACCCGACAGCGACAGCATCTGCACCACCATATGCTGCACCTGCTCTTTCGCCGCTTTGCCCTTCCCGACCACCGCCTGCTTGACCTGCAAAGCCGTGTATTCAAACACAGGCAAATCTTCCATCACCAACACCGCCAATGCCGCCCCGCGTGCCTGTCCCAGCATCAGCGTAGCCGCTGGATTCACATTGACGAACACCTGCTCCACCGCCGCCTGATGCGGCCGGTATTGCTGCACAATCTCCCTGATATGCCGCGCGATCACGGCGATACGCTCCGCCAACGGCGCATTCGGCGGCGTTTTGATACAGCCTGAAGCCACATAAAAATGTTCCCTGCCGCATACGTCGATGATGCCGAAACCGGTCACCCGACTGCCGGGGTCTATCCCCAAAATGCGGACGCTTTTTTGCACAGTCATCTCAGTTTCTTATTCCCATATCGTCAATCAACCTCCCGTCTTCTCCAGCGTAAAAGGTCGTCTGAAAACCGATTTTCAGGCTTTCAGACGACCTTTGCCTTCTTTTTACGCCTTATTTTTTAAACATATTTTTAATAATGCCCATCACGCTGCGGGAAATGGCGTTGGTCACTTGGCGGTTGATTTGGCTGCCGATGGCGTCGGCGACATTGTAGCCCAAGCCCTGTCCTGACTTTTTACGTCCGCCGCTCAAGCCGCCGAGCAGACCGCCGAGTATGCCGGGGTTGGCATTGGCGGCTTCTTTTTCAGCGGCTTTTTGCGCTTTTTCCTGCTCTTTTGCCGCCGCTGCCGCCTCTTTCTCCGCCGCAGCCTGACTGTCGGCTTCGGCTAAGGCTTCAAAGGCGGAATAATTGTCCACCATGTCTTTATAGGTCGGATACAAATCGTCGTTTTGGAACAAGCGGTTGCGTTCCTCTGCGGCAAGCGGGGTTAAGGAAGATTGCGGCGGCAGGACGAGCGCGCGCTCTACCGGTTCGGGCATACCTTTTTCGTCGAGGAAGGAAACAAGTGCTTCGCCGACACCCAGTTCCGCAATCGCTTCGGCAACTTTGATATTCGGATTGCTGCGGAAGGTTTCGGCAGCGGCCTTGACCGCTTTTTGGTCGCGCGGCGTGAAGGCGCGCAAGGCGTGTTGCACGCGGTTGCCGAGCTGTCCGAGGATGGTGTCGGGTAAATCGAGCGGGTTTTGGGTCACGAAATACACACCCACGCCTTTGGAACGGATCAGGCGCACGACTTGTTCGACCTGCTCCACCAGCGCATTGGCGGCGTTGTCGAACATCAAATGCGCTTCGTCGAAGAACATCACGAATTTCGGCTTGTCCAAATCACCGACTTCGGGCAGGGTTTCAAACAATTCCGCCAACATCCACAGCAAAAACGCGCTGTACATACGCGGCGAGCGCATCAGTTTTTCCGAATTGAGGACGTTGATGACGCCTTTGCCGTTGTCGGTCTGCATCCAATCTTGCAGGTTGAGCGACGGCTCGCCGAAGAATTTTTCCGCACCTTCGTTCTCCAGCGTCAAAAGCTGCCGCTGAATCGCGCCGATACTGGCGGCGGAGACGTTGCCGTATTGCGTGCGGTATTCCGAAGCGTGGTCGGAAACGTGTTTCAGCATACTGCGCAAGTCTTTCAAATCCAGAATGTGCCAGCCTTTGTCGTCGGCGACTTTGAACACAAGGTTCAACAAGCCTTCCTGCGTATCGTTCAAATTCATCAAACGCGCCAGCAGCAGCGGGCCCATTTCCGAAACGGTTACGCGCACCGGAATGCCGGTTTCGCCGTAAACATCCCAAAAGCGCACGGGGAAACTTTGCAGCCATTGCTCGCCCAAACCAAACTCGGCAATGCGTTCGCCTACTTTGCCGCTGGCGGCACCCGCTTGCGCGATGCCCGACAAATCGCCTTTGACGTCAACCAAAAATACGGGAACGCCCTCGTTGCTGAAGGCTTCCGCCATACGGCGCAGGGTCACGGTTTTACCCGTACCGGTCGCACCGGCGATCAAGCCGTGGCGGTTCGCCATTTTGCCTTGGATTTCGAGTGTCTTATCGCCCGCGCGCGCGATGGGGAATGTCGTCATGAAGGTTTCCTTTGATTGGATGGTTTATATCGGTATAGAAACGGCGCGCCCGAATATCGGCGCAAACCGTCTGTCAAACTGCCGCCATTCTACCGTTTTGCAGGGGATGGCTTCAACCCGCAGCAAGCCGACGCCCTCCCCTAAACCACCGCGAGCAAAGCCCACGCTACACAACGCTACTTCGCCTGCCCATTGTCATACATCAAAAGGTCGTCTGAAAAAAGCCGTTTCCAACGTTTCAGACGACCCCGCCGCCGCGAAAGGCGTATACTTTTCCCTATCGCAACCAAGGAGCCGAATCATGAAAATCCTGCCCGTCCTGACCGCCGCGCTGCTCTTGTGTTCCTGCGCCGCCGACCGTGAAACCGAAGCCCTAAAAAACAGCCTGTCCGAAGCGCAAACCGCCGTGCGCCTTTCCGCCGAAAACACCAAGCGGCTGGAAGACACCTATTCCGACATCTACTTCCACCTCGACAGCCTGACCGTCGAAAGCTTCAAAAAACGCGTCGCCAACGGAGACACCGTTTACGCCTACATCGGCCGCCCGAGCTGCGGCGACTGCAACGCCTTCGAACCCATGTTCAAACGTTACATCGCCAGCCGCAACCTGAACGGCAAAATCTACTTCGTCAACGTCCACCGCCTGCACCAAGACAAAGAAGCATGGACCGCGTTCCGCCAACAATACAAACTCGGCGGCACGCCTGTCTTAGCGAAATACAGCAAAGGCAAACAAGTCAACAAGCTTGATTTGGAAGAAAACGGCGGCAAAATCAGCGCCGAAGACTTGGAGAAATGGCTGGACGCAAACGGCTTGCGGTAAACAGCCCGTTTGGGATTGCACCGTTTGAGGGTTAGAGATTTTGCGGAGGGATGAAGAGAGGTCGTCTGAAAACAGGATTTTGGTTTCAGACGACCTCGTTTATTCAATCAATGTAGGCTTGGGATAACTCAAGTAGCGTGGGCTTTGCCCACGAATGAATAAAAACACAGCCATCCTTTGAATTAACATACGGCAAGTTTCGCGGGCAAAGCCCACGCTACTCGTTGCTGCAACGGCAACTTGTTCCTTCCCCCGTCAGGCGGGGGAAGGTTAGGATGGGGGTGGCTTCGTGGCTTTAGGCAAAATCAAATTGTTCAGCCCGTAGAGCCACCCTCTCCCCAACCCTCTCCCGCCTGACGGGAGAGGGGCAGGCTGCACGTCGCAGTATAAATTTCTGCCCAACTACCGTCATTCCCGCGCAGGCGGGAATCCACTTTTAAATCTCAGCAACTGTTTTTTAAACATCTGTTTCTTAGAATTTGCGATGGATTCCCGCCTACGCGGGAATGACGGCGGAGGGGAGTTTGGCGTGATTTGTTTATAATAAGAGGTCGTCTGAAAACCTTAAAATCAAATCAGGTTTTCAGACGACCTCGTTTATTCAATCAACGCAAGCTTGGGGTAACTCAAGTAGCGTGGGCTTTGCCCACGAAATGAATAAAAACACAGCTATCCTTCGAATTAACATACGCCAAGTCTCGTGGGCAAAGCCCACGCTACTCGTGGCTGCAACGGCAACTTGTCCCTTCCCCCGTCTGGCGGGGGAAGGTTAGGATGGGGGTGGCTTTATAACTTTAGGCAAAATCAAATTCGTGCAGCCCGTAGAACCACCCTCTCCCCAGCCCTCTCCCGCCAGACGGGAGAGGGGGCAGGTTGCACGTCGCGGCATAGATTTCTGCCTGACTACCGTCATTCCCGCCCCCGCCTACGCGAGGACAGGCTACGGCGGGAATCCACTTTTAAATCTTGGCAACTGTTTTTCAAACATCAGTTTCTTAGGATTTCCGATGGATTCCCGCCGTAGCCTGTCCTCGCGTAGGCGGGGGCGGGAATGACGGCGGAGGGGTGTTTGGTGTGGTTTGTTTATAATAAGAGGTCGTCTGAAACCAAGTTTTCAGACGACCTTTGTTGGATAAATCACAATTAAAGTCAGATTTAATCTTCATAAAGGGGAGGAATTATTTGCCTTCCACTTTTATCAAAAATCAGCATCTCTGTTTCATCACAAAATTTTTGCATTGCTTTCGTTTGCTCCTCCTCCGTCAATGCTTCCCATTTAAGATCATTTTCTTTTTTCCAACTAGGATAAATACTTTTAATAAAATCATGCTCGGTTATTGCTGCACTTTTTAGTGATTTACTTTCTTTTATTCGCCACCATGCAAAAACCATTTCTCTTAAGTTAGCGGACTCTAAATTAGCCTCCTTTAATTTATTCTTGTGAACATTAACTTTTTGAAAATCTACTTTTTTAATATAGATTTCTGAAAATTAGCATATGCTATGCATGCTCCGCTGAGCTTTGCATATGATAAATTTGCCCCTCGAAAATTACCACCTGTCAAATCCCTATTTTGTAGATCAGCTCCGCTTAAATCAGCTTTCTGGAAATTGATATTTTTGGAGTCAACCGCAAGTTTCCATTTTTCGCTCATGTGTAAATCTGCATTTTTTAAATTGGCCCCCCGAAAGTTCGCTCCTAGTAAATCAGCCTCTTGAAGATTTATTTTTTCTAAGTTAGATTTTTGGAAATTAGCACCTTGTAAGTTTAAGCCCGACAAATCTCTAGCAATTTTATCTACTCCGCTCAAATGAAAATTCATCCCAGCCAGACAAATATTAGGGAGCATTTCGGGGAAATCCCGTAGATTAAGTTCTGTATTTTCCCGATTCAAACTCAATAAAACTTGCGTTAAAGCCACGCCCATGGGGCTATTTGCTTTTTGTTCCAATTCATTAAATATTCTATTTAGTGCTTCATCAGATAAATTTTTCTTTTCCAATTTCTTCAAACTATCCTGCTGCATCGCCTGCCAAGCGGACTTTAATAGGTTAAATGCAGGTAGACGGAAACTTTCTCCATAATCACCTCGGAAAAACGGCAGCAGATTGTAGATGGCGGAAATCTGCAAAGCGACGGCGCCGTCACGTTTACTGAATGTATCGAAATCGGCGGTTTTAGGTTGCTTACTATATTCTTCGGTCTCCTCTGTAGTATATTCAATGGGCAGAATTGATTGTTTGACGATCTCAGCATCGTTTTTTAAATTACACTTGTTTGTAGTTTTACTGACAGTTTTTATTTCAGGTAAATGTGTGCCGCTGACCCATTCAGACAGTTTCTGAAACTCTTTCAGATTAATGTCTTTACGCTGATTCTCGATTTGCTGTCTATTGTTTTCATCGCGAAAATGCCAAACAACCAAAGCGACAGGAACAGAAATCAACACAATAAGAAAATTCCAATAACCTGCGGATTCTTGAACTTTATCCGTGAGAGAAATCCACTTAGGAAAATATTGAATTAGCAAATACAGTAATTCAATTGAAATGACTCCTGCAATCAACATTACAGTCATATTTGAAGCACTATTGAGCCTTTTCCTGAGACCATTTGGCTTTTTTTTGGAGTTATTTGGTCTATTTTTGTGTTGTCCCATAGCTTTTTATTACCTGTTACACGTTAATTGGTTATCAATTATTCTAGCAAACAATGTAATCTAAAACTATTTTGATATGAAGTATTTTTTTATATCCCTCAATATTATATATTCAAATAAAAACAGAGCATTGTATCTGGCTTCATTACCAAAAAAGGTCGTCTGAAAACCTTGAAATCAGGTTTTCAGACGACCTTTTGTCTTGGTTTCGGATGTTATTTCTTCAATTCCGCCAAAATTTCGTCAACGGTTTTCTTCGCGTCGCCGAAGCACATTACGCTGTTTTCATTGAAGAACAGCGGGTTTTGTACGCCTGCGTAGCCGGTGTTCATCGAGCGTTTGAAGACGACGACTTCTTTTGCCTTCCACACTTCCAACACGGGCATGCCGGCAATCGGGCTGTTCGGGTCGGTTTGGGCGGCGGGGTTGACGGTGTCGTTCGCGCCGATGACCAGCACTACGTCGGTTTCGGGGAAGTCGTCGTTGATTTCGTCCATTTCCAAAACGATGTCGTAGGGGACTTTGGCTTCGGCGAGCAGTACGTTCATATGACCGGGCAGGCGGCCGGCAACGGGGTGGATGCCGAAGCGTACTTCGGTGCCGTTTTTACGCAAAAGCTCGGTGATTTCGGCAACGGGGTATTGTGCCTGCGCCACTGCCATACCGTAGCCCGGGGTAATGATGACGCTGCTTGCGTTGCGCAGCATTTCGGCGACTTCGGCGGGTTTGACTTCGCGGTATTCGCCGACTTCTTGGCTGCCGGAGGCTGCGGCGGAACCGTCGGTACCGAAGCCGCCTGCGATGACGGATATGAAGGAGCGGTTCATGGCTTTACACATGATGTAGGACAGAATCGCGCCGCTGGAGCCGACCAGCGCGCCGGTAACGATGAGCAGGTCGTTGGAGAGCATGAAGCCTGCCGCTGCGGCCGCCCAGCCGG
>CAUSOO010000088.1:0-9005 GCA_963533245.1 uncultured Neisseria sp. | reverse complement strand
TACTGTCTGCGGCTTCGTCGCCTTGTCCTGATTTAAATTTAATCCACTATATCTTCCGGATTTTAAGAAGGCTTAAACCCTATCTGGCGGCAAAACGGCATCGGCTTTACCGCCCTTCTTCCGTTAGCTTCTGACCACTTTGCGCACTTGGGGAATGGCGTGCAGGTTGTGAATAATTTGGTTGATTTGCGCCAAGTCCTTCACTTTGATGATGAACTTGAATTCGACAAAGCCTTCCGTACCTGCCAGCGCTTTGTTGGGGGTTTCGACGGACTCGATATCCGCGCCGGAATTGGAGATGGCTTGCGCCATAAGGGCGAGCAGGCCGTGGGCGTCTTCGGACTGGATGCTGAGTCCGGTGCGGTAGGTATGGCTGCCTATTCCTTCCCAGTTCGCATCAAGCTGCTGTTCGGGGTCGGATTTGAGCAGGGTCGGACAGGTATCGCGGTGGATAATCATGCCTTTGTCTTTGACCAAAAGGGCGCGGACGGAATCGCCCGGGACGGGGTGGCAACATTCGGCAAAATGGATGCGGCCGGTTTCTTGGTCGTTGACTTTGATGGGGCTGAGTTTGACTTCGCTGCCGAAGTGCTGCCCTGCCAGTTCGGCGATGTGCATGGCGACGTACACGGGCAGGGTATGCCCCATGCCGACGTTGTAGAGGACTTCTTCAAACGAGGTTTGTTTGTCGTTGAGGTCGGCAAGGTATTTTTCTTTGAGGTCGTCTGAAAGCAATACGTCTTTGGGCAACAGGCTGGACAGGGCTTTTTGCAGGAGGTTTTCGCCGAGGACGATGGCGTCGTGGCGGTTGAGGTTTTTGACGTATTGGCGGATGGCGCTGCGCGCGCGGCTGGAAACGGTGAAATTCAGCCATGCCGGATTGGGCTTGGCGTGTTCGGAAGTGATGATTTCGACGGAGTCGCCGGTTTTGAGTTTGGTGCGCAGGGGCATCATGGTGTTGTTGATACGCGCGGCGACGGTTTTGTGACCGATGTCGGTGTGAACGGCGTAGGCGAAGTCTATGGGCGTCGAGCCTTTAGGCAGGGTGAGGATTTTGCCTTTGGGCGTCAGGATGTAGACTTCGTTGGGGAACAGGTCGACTTTGACGTGTTCGAGGAATTCGATGGCGTTCGCGCTGCTGGCTTGCAAATCGAGGATGTTTTTAAGCCATTGGTTGGTATGGAGGACGGCTTGATCGACGGTATTTTCGCCGGATTTGTATATCCAGTGTCCGGCGATACCGCCTTCGGCTACGGCATCCATTTCGCGCGTGCGGATTTGGACTTCAATGGGCAATCCGTAAGGGCCGACCAAAGTCGTGTGCAGGCTTTGGTAGCCGTTGCTTTTCGGGATGGCGATATAGTCTTTGAAGCGACCGGGCTTGGGCTGATAGAGATTGTGCAGCGCGCCCAGTGCGGCGTAACACGCGGGAATGCTGTTGACGATGACGCGGAATCCGTAAATGTCCATGACTTCGGCAAATCGCAATTTTTTCGCCAACATTTTTTGATGGATGCTGTACAGGTTTTTTTCCCGACCTTTGATTTTGGCTTCGATGTTCGCGCCGACCAAACGCTGACTGAAGGCGCGCAAAACTTTGCCGACGACGTCGCGGCGGTTTTTGCGGCTGTTGTCCATCGCTTTTTTGAGGGTTTCGTAACGGTTCGGGTGGAGGTTTTGAAACGATAAATCCTGAAGTTCTTGGTAGGCGTTGTTCAAGCCGATGCGGTTGGCGATTTGGGCGTAGATTTCGAGGGTTTCTTTGGCGATGCGGCGGCGTTTGTCGGGACGCATGGAACCGAGCGTGCGCATATTGTGCAGGCGGTCGGCGAGTTTGACGACGATCACGCGCACGTCTTTGGTCATGGCGAGGATGAGCTTGCGGAAACTTTCCGCCTGATGCTCGGCATGATCTTCAAATTTGAGTTTTTCGAGTTTGGAAAGCCCATCCACCATCTCGGAGATGGTTTCGCCGAATTCCGCCGCCATTTCGATTTTGGATACGCCCGTGTCTTCGAGTACGTCGTGCATCACGCCCGCGCACAAGCCTTGTATGTCCATATGCCACAACGCAAGTTGCGTGGCGACGGCAAGGGGGTGGGTAATGTAGGGTTCGCCGCTTTTACGGGTTTGTCCGTCATGGGCGTGAAAGGCGTAGGCGACGGCTTTTTCAAGCTCGGCCTGTTCGGATGGGCTGAGATAGGAGGCGGTGCGGAACAAAAGTTCGCGTGCTTCAGCAGTCAGCGCGTCGTAGGGGGCAGTGGGCTGGGGGGCGGGCATTTCAGACGGCCTTCGGTGTGTGCTTTGTTTTGAGCCGTCAGACTGTATCGGTCGGATGTCGCGCCGATACAATCCGCGCGGCGGTTGGGCAGGTTTTGCCTGCCGGTATTATTTGTTGCGGGTCAGCAGTTCGGTACCGATTTGACCGGCGGCGATTTCGCGCAGAGCGGTAACGGTCGGTTTGTTGTTGCGGATGTCGTCAACCATAGGAGCGTTGCCGTTTTCAAGCTGGCGCGCGCGGCGGGCGGCGACGAGGGTCAGGTCGAAATGATTGGGGATTTTGCCTGTGCAGTCTTCAGTGGTGATACGGGCCATGTTTGCTTTCTTTCTATTAATTTGTGATGGAATGTAAATGCGTATTTTCGCTGTTTTTCAGGAATTTTCCAACAGGTTTGAGATAAATCCTTGCTGGGAAGATTTTTTCAGACGACCTGCTTTGATGATGTGGAGCAAATCGGCTTCTGCCCTGTCTAAATCATCGTTGACGACAATATAGTCAAACAGGACGGATTGTTCGATTTCGTGACGCGCTTTGGAGAGGCGGGTTTGGATGACTTCCTCGCTGTCGGTGCCGCGCCCGATAAGGCGTTCGGCAAGGACTTCGAACGAAGGCGGCAGGATGAAGATGCTGCTGGCTTCGGGCAAGGATTTGCGTACCTGCGCCGCACCTTGCACGTCAATTTCCAAAATCACATCGTAACCCTCTTCGCTAAGGGAATTGACCCCCGCAATGCTGGTTCCGTAATAATTGCCGAAAACGTTTGCGTGTTCGAGGAAGGCTTTTTGTTTGATTAAAGATTCAAATTCCTCTTTGGGAACAAAATGATAATGCACGCCGTGCTGCTCGCCTTCGCGCGGCTGGCGGGTGGTGTGCGATACAGAGACGCGCAAATCGGCGTTGTTTTTCAAAAGACGGGAAACCAGCGTGGTCTTGCCCGTGCCGGAAGCGGCGGAGATGATGAAAATATTGCCTTTTTTATGGGGTTTCATGATGTCGGTACCGATGGGATTATCTGTTGATTGTAGCATACGGGGCGTGTAATTTCATGTTCAGACGACCCTTACACACATTCCCAAACGCCGCGTCCATCGGCAGGCAACGGCTTAACGGCGATACCCGACCTCCGGCAGGAAACCCACGTCTTTCTAAACTCTTGCTATAATTGCCCGCTATACACAAATAAGCCTGCAAAGACACACCATGAGCCACACTCCGCTACTCGATACCGTCGACAGCCCGCAAGATTTGCGCCGTCTGGATAAAAAACAGTTGCCCCAAGTCGCCGCCGAGCTGCGGGAGTTTCTGCTGGATTCGATAGGCAAAACCGGCGGGCATTTCGCCAGCAATCTGGGCGCGGTCGAGCTGACCATCGCCCTGCACTATGTGTACGACACGCCGGAAGACCATTTGGTTTGGGACGTCGGCCATCAAAGCTATCCGCACAAAATCCTCACCGGCCGCAAAGGCCAGATGCACACCATGCGCCGCTACGGCGGCTTGGCGGGATTCCCCAAGCGCAGCGAATCCGAATACGACGCGTTTGGCGTAGGGCATTCCTCCACCTCCATCGGCGCGGCTTTGGGCATGGCGGCGGCAGACAAGCTCTTGGGCAGCGACCGCCGCAGCGTCGCCATTATCGGCGATGGTGCGATGACGGCGGGTCAGGCGTTTGAAGCCTTGAACTGCGCTGGCGACATGGACGTGAACCTGCTGGTCATCCTCAACGACAACGAAATGTCGATTTCCCCCAACGTCGGTGCGCTGCCGAAATACCTCGCCAGCAACGTCGTGCGCGATATGCGCGGCGTGTTGAGCACCATCAAGGCGCAATCGAGCAAGGTTTTGGACAAGCTGCCCGGCGCGATGGAGCTTGCCCAAAAAGTCGAGCACAAAATCAAAACGCTGGCGGGCGAAGCCGAACACGCCAAGCAGTCGCTGTCTTTGTTTGAAAACTTCGGTTTCCGCTACACCGGCCCCGTGGACGGCCACAACGTCGAGCATCTGGTTGACGTATTGAAAGATTTGCGCGGCCGCAAAGGCCCGCAACTGCTGCACGTCATCACCAAAAAGGGCAACGGCTACAAACTTGCCGAAAACGACCCCGTCAAATACCACGCCGTCGCCAACCTGCCCAAAGACGTTTCAGACGACCTCAAAACCGCAATGTCGTCTGAAAAAGAAAACAAACCCGCCACCAAACCGACCTATACGCAAGTGTTCGGCAAATGGCTGTGCGACCAAGCGGCGGCAGATTCCCGATTGGCCGCGATTACCCCCGCCATGCGCGAGGGCAGCGGACTGGTCGAATTCGAACAACAATTTCCCGACCGCTATTTCGACGTCGGCATCGCCGAGCAGCACGCCGTGACCTTTGCCGGCGGTTTGGCCTGCGAAGGCATGAAGCCCGTTGTCGCCATTTATTCCACCTTCCTCCAGCGCGCCTACGACCAACTGGTGCACGACATCGCCCTGCAAAACCTGCCCGTTTTGTTTGCCGTCGACCGCGCGGGCATCGTCGGCGCGGACGGCCCGACCCATGCCGGTTTGTACGATTTGAGCTTCTTGCGCTGCGTGCCGAATATGATTGTCGCCGCGCCGAGCGATGAAAACGAATGCCGCCTGCTGCTTTCGACCTGCTATCAGGCAGACGCCCCCGCTGCCGTCCGCTATCCGCGCGGCACGGGAACAGGCGCGCCCGTTTCAGACGGCCTCGAAACCGTAGCCATCGGCAAAGGCGTCATCCGCCGCCAAGGCGAGAAAACCGCATTCATCGCCTTCGGCAGCATGGTCGCCCCCGCATTGGCGGTTGCCGAAAAACTGAACGCCACCGTCGCCGATATGCGCTTCGTCAAACCGATAGATGAGGAACTCATCGTCCACCTCGCCCAAAGCCACGACTACATCGTTACCGCCGAAGAAAACGCCGAACAAGGCGGCGCAGGCAGCGCGGTGCTGGAAGTATTGGCGAAACACGGCATCTGCAAACCCGTCTTGCTTTTGGGCGTTGCCGATACCGTAACCGAACACGGCGATCCGAAAAAACTTTTGGATGATTTGGGCTTGAGTGCCGACGCAATGGAAAAACGCATACGCGGCTGGCTGCCGGCGGCTTGAGCTGAAGCTGCAATGGAATAATGCCAATGAATAAGGTCGTCTGAAAACGGATTTTCAGACGACCTTTAATGTATGAACCCTACCCTTTTGAAAGGCGTTTCATTGTTTGATTCAGAGCATGACTGCCAAACGAAAAACCGCCCAGCCCGCGACCAATAGTCCGGCGCACAGACGGATGGCTCTGCGTTGTAAAAGTGTTTTCAATTGCGCTGCAAAAATCCCCATTGCCAACAAATTCGGCAACGTTCCCAGCGCAAAAGCCAACATATACAGCCCGCCCTGCACCGCATTGCCGCTGCCCAAAGCATACAATGAGGCGCTGTATACTAAACCGCAAGGCAGCCAGCCCCACAACATGCCTACGCCGAAACAAGCCGGAACGGATTTAATCGGCAGCAGTCGGTTCAGAATCGGATTCAAACGTTTCCATATCGGTCTGCCTATGCGCTCAATTTGCGTAGCCGCCGTAGAAAGACCCGCCAGATACAGCCCCAACAGCAACAGCAAAATATTCGCCGCAATATACAGGCCGTTTTGCAGCCAGCGCGTATCATCCAAAGAAATACCGATTTGCCCGACCAGCCCGACAATCAAACCTATCAATACATAGCTGCTGATGCGTCCCAAATTCAATAGGACAATCAGTCCCAACCGATTAAGATGTGGCGGAAGCTGCAACGCAAACGCACTACTCAACCCGCCGCACATTCCGACACAATGCGTACCGCCGAAAAAGCCGAGTAGAAATAGGGTGAAAAAGGTGATGTCGTAATTCATTATTGGAAAGGCGATGTGTCGATAGAAGTATGATTTGTCAGAAAAACGGAGAACGATATGATGAAAGCCATATCTTTAAATGTTTTCAGGAAGTTGCCATCTTGATTTTCGCGTTGATTTTAAACCCATCCATGACTATCTGTCCGCTTTTGCACTGGCTTTCTTGTGATACTGATTTTATCGATGACTTCCGCCATCTTCCATTTTCTGCCCAACAAAATTACCCAGTCTGACTGTCCACTTATATAAAAAATTCCAAATTTCAAAAGGTCGTCTGAAACGCTAGATAAAGCATTTTCAGACGACCTTTTTCCATTCGAATCAAACACGGATGTCGGGTACTTTATTGAACAAACGATAGAAATTGTCGCTGGTGTAAGCGGCAAGCGTTTCTACGGGTTCGCCGCGCAGTTTCGCCACAAATTCGGCGGTATAACGGACATAGGAAGGTTCGTTAGGCTTACCGCGTTTGGGGACCGGGGCGAGGAATGGGGAGTCGGTTTCGACCAGCATTCTGTCCTCAGGGACGTATTTGGCAGCTTCTTGAATTTGCGGGGCATTTTTGAAGGTAACAATGCCGGAAAAAGAAATGTACAGCCCCAAATCCAAAGCGGCTTTGGCAAAAGCGGTATCTTCGGTGAAGCAGTGGATAACGCCGGAATTGGTTTGACCTTCTTTCAGAATCGCCAAAGTATCGGCGGCGGCATCGCGGGTGTGGACAATCACGGGCAAACCGCTTTCGTTGGCGGCTTGGATGTGTTCGGCGAAGCGGCGGTGCTGCCATGCCAAATCGCCTTTGCACCAGTAATAATCCAAGCCCGTTTCGCCTATGCCGACGACTTTCGGGTGTTTTGCCGCTTCCACCATTTCAGCGACGGTAAATTCTTCGGCTTCTTGGCTGTCAGGGTGGACGCCTATGGTGCAGTAAACCTGCTCATTGGCTTGGGCGATGTCGAAGACTTCGGCGAAACTCTGTTTGCTCACGCTGATGGCAAGCGCCTGCTTGACGCTTTGTTCTTCCATGTTGGCAAACACTTCAGGCAGGCGGTTGCTCAAGCCTTCGAAATTGAGGTGGCAGTGCGAATCGATTAAATGCATGATTTTAAAGCGTGAAGGTAACGCGGTCGCTGCGCAGTTTCGGTCCCAGCTCGCCTTCAATCAGGGTTTTCGCCTGAAGGCAGCTTTCGTGTTCGGAAAATGCCAGCCCGACGCCTTTAGGGCGGTGGGCGGAAGTACGGGCGGGGTTAATCCAGACGACTTTGGTAGGCAGGAAGCGTTTGGGGTAATCGGCGATTTCAACGGCGAGCAGGATGTCTTCGCCCAATGAAAATACGTCTTCGGTCGGAACGAAAAGTCCGCCGTGTTCGAGAAACGGCATATAGCAGTTGTAGAGCAGGGTCGGGTCTTTAAGCTGCAACGCCATCATTTTCGCCGGAATGTCTTTATTGTTGTTTACCATTTTGTTTTACCTTATCTGATTATTTGTTTTGCCAAAATTCGAGATATTCAGTCAATAGATACTCAAGCTGCATTTTAACACTCAAGGTGTGGTATCCGTAAGGGCTGAGTGCGTTCAGACGACCCGTCAGCGCAAACAGGCGGCGCGGATCGGTTTTGGAAGCCGTCTGCGACAATGCCTGCGCGTAATCGGGATAATAAAGCGGCGGCATTTGTTGTTGCGCCAAGCCGACATCCAACAGCCATTTCTGCATCCAATCGATGAAGACTGCCAACGGCTGCTTGTGTTTGTCAAACGCAGCGGCATAGTCGAGTATCGTCAACAGTCGCGGGGCGGCAAGCAAAGTGAGCAATTCTTCGCGCAAGTCATCCATTTCAGGCGCATGGGCAAACAAAGGCGCACCGCTGTGAAAAGCCAGCAGCGATTCCGCATCGTCTACACCTTCTTCGCGAAGATACGCCAAAGCTTCGTCGCGCGAAGGTGCGGGCAAAACCATCTGGCGGCAACGGCTTTTAATGGTCGGAAGAAGCTTGTCGCGCGCATGCGTAACCATCAAAAAAACAACATGTTGCGGCGGTTCTTCCAAAGCCTTAAGCAAGCCGTTTGCCGCCTGCACGTTCATACTTTCAGCGGGATGCACCAATACCACCCGCAATCCTCCGCGCACAGCCGTCAGATAAATATTTTCCACAATATCGCGCACGGCATCGATTTTAATCTGCAACAATTTTCGCCCGACCGCACCGTCTTCGGGGATTTCAGGAGTGAGTTCGTAAAAATCGGGATGGCTGTTTTGCAAAAACAAATGACACGATGCGCATACGCCGCAAGGCTGATGATCTTCCCGAGGCGATTCGCACAGCAAAGCCTGCGCTACAAACCGCGCAAACGCCGTCTTACCGGTATTTTCCTTGCCGGTAAACAGCCAAGCGTTCGGACGGTTCTCCCAATGGCCGGCAAGCTGCCGCCACTGGTTTTGATGCCACGGATAAATCATATAGGGAAGTACAAGCGTTTGAACAAAAGCGTGATTATACAGGGAAATGTTGGAGGTCGTCTGAAACCGAGAATACAATTCGAAACGTTTATAACATCGTTTCTATCCTCTTTCCGCCTCTTCTCAGCCTTTTTGACCCTCCCTTCTTCTCAAAAGGTTCCCTGCCCCTATTCCCCTAGCGTCATCTACCGCAACGGACGTGAACGCGCTATTTGGCGGTGACGTAGTCGGCATAGTGCGCCAGCAAGGCAGTCGTTTCCAATAACGAGCCTTCTCACTGCGCACACTAAGGCAGTATTGCAGCCTGAGACCTTTGCAAAATTCCCCTAAATTCCCATCAAGACATTTAGGGGATTTCCCATGAGCACCTTCTTCCA
>CAUSOO010000087.1:0-9076 GCA_963533245.1 uncultured Neisseria sp. | reverse complement strand
ACTCTGCCGCAATTGGTATTGACCGAAAAGCTGGACGGGCAAAACAACTGCTTCGCCGCCCACGGTCTTTATGCCCGCAGCCATGCCGCCCCTACCCAACATCCGTGGGACAAACCGCTGCTGCAACGCTGGCAGCACATCAAAGACGACTTGGGTGACCTCGAACTTTTCGGCGAAAACATGTACGGTATCCACTCCATCGCCTATTCGCAGTTGGAAAGTTATTTTTATCTGTTTGCCGTCCGACGCGGCGGGCACTGGCTGTCGTGGGAAGAAGTCAAATTCTATGCCCAGCTGTTCGACTTCCCCACAGTCCCCGAACTTCCCATCGTGCAGCCGCTTGCCGACTTCACCCAAAAATACACCGACGAAGACACCGCTTTGGCGCAATGGCTGACCGCCAATTTAGGTGCAACATGGACAGACAGCGTGCAAACCGCAGGCAAACTCGGCGGCTACGACCCGAAAACAGGCGAAGCATGCAGTGAAGGCTTCGTCATCCGCAATGCCGCTGATTTTGCCACTAACAACGGTAACCTGCCCGTACAGTCCAACGAGTTTGACAACCTCTTTAAACTTGTTCGCGCCAAACACGTTAAAACCGATGTGCATTGGACAAAAACTTGGAAGCCCGCCCGCCTTATCGATTATGATAAATACCATTGGCAAAGCTGGCAGTTTCAGACGGCCTGAAGTCAAACCATCCAATAATAAGAAAGACCACCATGTGGACATTCCCCCTCTACACACCCGGCAAACTCCCCGACTGGCAAGCCTTGGAACGCCGCTTCAGCTGGTTTGCCGACATGAAAAACGTACCGCAGGATTCTGAATGGCACGCGGAAGGTGATGTATTCATCCATACCAAAATGGTATGCGAAGCCCTGCTGGAACTGCCCGAATTCCAAGCACTCAGCGAGCAGGAGCAACATATCTTGTTTGCCGCCGCTATGCTGCATGATGTAGAAAAACGCAGCACCACCAAACGCGAAATCCAAGGCGGCAAAGAGCGGATTGTGTCGCCGAACCATGCCAAAAAAGGCGAATACACTGCCCGCTCCCTGCTTTACACCGAACTTGCCACGCCGTTTGCCGTGCGCGAAGCGATAGCCAAACTCGTTCGCCTGCACGGGCTGCCGCTGTGGGCAATCGACAAACCGAATCCGGAGCGCGCCGCCATCTCTGCTTCTTTGCAGGTCAATACCGCTCACCTCGCTATGCTTGCCAAAGCCGACGTTCTGGGTCGCATCTGCCGCGACCAACAGGATATCCTGCTGCGCATCGACTTGTTCCGCGAGTTGTGCGAAGAAAACGGCTGCTGGGGCAAAGCGCGCAATTTCACCAGCGATTACGGCCGCTATCTTTACCTTAACGGCCGCAGCGAAATGCCCGATTACCAACCGTTTGACGACCGAACCTTTGACGTATACGCCATGTGCGCCATAGCGGGCAGCGGCAAAGACAGCTATATCCGGCAACACCTTGCCCATCTGCCCATGCTGTCGCTGGACGACATCCGCCGCGAGCGCAAACTCGACCCCGCCGACCCGAAACACACCGCCGAAGCCGTGCGCTTGGGTAAAGAGCAGGCAAAAGAACACCTGCGCGCCCGCACGTCATTTGTCTTCAACGCCACCAACCTCAACCGCGACCTGCGCAGCAAATGGCTGCCGATGTTCGCCGACTACGGCGCGCGGGTACACCTGATTTATTTAGAAGTGCCTTACACGCAATTGCTGTCGCAAAACCGTAACCGCGAATATTCCGTGCCGAATGATGTGATACACCGTATGATCAACAAGCTGGAAATCCCCGATTACAGCGAAGCGCATACGGTGGATTTTGTGGTTTCCGGTTAACCGGTCCGCATCCGAAGTGCGGTTGCCAACCATAAAGGTCAGGCAGCCTGCGAAAATGAGCATCCATCAAATTTCTGGATTTATCTGGGATTGAATAGGAAAGGTCGTCTGAAAATTTTCAGACGACCTTTGTTTAGATTTAAGCCTTATGTTTTTTCTTGATCGCGGCGTTCAGGATGCACCCTAAAATAAAGCCGACGGTTGCAGGCAGCAGTCAACCCAATCCGACGTTGTAAAGCGGCAGTGCGCCGTTGATGTCGGCGGCGACTTCTTCGCTGAAGCCGAACGCGGCTTTATAGGCATCGAGCAAACCGACTGCCAGCGTTGCCATCATGGTGCAGAAATAGACGATGCGGCTGCCGCCGAACAGTTTGTGCAGGAAGACCAGCAGGATGATGACGATGGTCAGCGGGTACAGCAGCATCAGCATCGGGATGGAGAAGGTCAGGATGGAGGACAGGCCTTTGTTCGCCAACGCCATAGACACGACCGTATTGATTACGACGAACATTTTGTAAGGAATGCCGGGACACAGGCGGTTGAAATATTCGGAACATGATGTAATCAGTCCGACGGCGGTACTCAAGCAGGCGAGCAGGACGATGACGCCCAAAAGGATGTTGCCGGGTACGCCGAAGTAGAAATTTGCCGTTTTCGACAACACTTCCGCGCCGTTTTCCTGAAGTCCCAAACCTGACACGCTGGTCGCGCCCATATAGCCGATAAAGAGGTACACCAGTGCCAGACAAGATGCGGCGACGATGCCTGAAACGGCGGTCGTCCGAAGCAGCTCGGAGCGGTTGTCCACGCCCATCGCGCGCACGGCGTCAATGACGATAATGGAGAACACCAGCGAAGCGAGTGCATCCATTGTGCCGTAGCCTTCCAAAATGCCTTTTATGAACGGACGGAGGCCAAAATCGCCTTGTGCCGCTGCGGGAACGCCCATCGGATTCAACGCGGCATAGCCGACCAAAACGGCAATCGTCAAAAGCAATACGGGGGTCAGGATTTTACCGATGCGGTCCACCAGTTTGCCCGGCGACATCGACAGCCAATACGCTACGCCGAAAAAGGCCACGCTGAACGCCGCCAGCCCGACTGTTTTCTGGCTTTCATTCAAGAACGGCGCAACGGCAATCTCAAACGACACCGTCGCCGTACGCGGCATGGCAAACAAAGGCCCGATGGACAAATACAGCGCGACGGCAAACGCCACGCCGTACCAGGGTGCAACTCTTGATGCCAGCGCCTGCACATCGCGCGAACCGGAATAGCCGATGGCAATCACGCCCAACAGCGGCAGGCCCGCGCCGGTCAACAGGAAACCCGTCATCGCAGAAAACCAGCTTTCCCCAGCCTGTTGTCCGAGATAAGCGGGGAAAATCAGATTGCCCGCACCGAAAAACAAAGCGAACAACATCAAACCGACCGCCCACAGCGAGGCTTTACGGTTGAGCGGGGAAACACTGTTCATAAATTCGTACCTGTTTGTTTATAGTGGATTAACTTTAAACCGGTACGGCGTTGCCTCGCCTTGTCCTGATTTAAATTTAATCCACTATATAAAGGGCAGTTGATTAAAATGGGTATGGCTTTGCCAAGCGTGAAATCATCATGCCGTTTCGCCTTCAACGTCGGCGGCGGGGTCGTCTGAAACGCCCTCTTCCGCTTCCGGGCGTTCTAAATTTTCCTGTTTCAGGCTGATTTCGATTTCGCCGTAGCTGTCCGGCTGGACGATGCGGACCAAACCTTCTTTGGCAAGCTCCAACAGCGCGATGAAATTGACGACCACATACGCTGCGCCCTGCTCCGGTTTGAACAAATCGCTGAATTTGCATATCCCGCTCTCGTTCAGACGACGTAAAACCGCCGTCATCTGCGCGCGCACGGAAATGGTTTCCTGAATCACTTCATGGCTGCGCGTATGTTTCGCCCGCGACAAAATGCCCAGCCACGCCTGCGTCAAATCGGCGACATACACCTCCGGCAGCTTCGCCTCGACCGCAATTTCCAACGGCAGATACGCCCAAGCAAAATCCCGTCCCGCGCGCGGCAACGCATCCAAACCCTGCGCCGCCAGCTTCATCTGTTCGTAAGCCAAAAGGCGGCGCACCAGCTCGGCACGCGGATCCGCCTCTTCATCCTCGACCTCTTCGGGACGCGGCAAGAGCAGGCGCGATTTGATTTCAATCAGCATCGCCGCCATCAAAAGATATTCCGCCGCCAAATCAAACTGATACGCTTCCATTTGAGCGATATAGTGCAGATATTGCTCGGTAATCTTCACCATCGGAATATCGAGAACGTCGATATTCTGTTTGCGGATAAGGTAAAGCAGCAAATCCAAAGGCCCTTGGAAGCTGCTTAGGACAACCTTCAAAGCATCGGGCGGAATAAACAAATCCTGAGGCAAATCGGTTACGGGTTGGCCGAATACCCACGCGACAGTGTGTTCAGACGACGTTGCCGCAGCGGAAGAGATAAGGTGTTCTGAAGGCATGTTTAGAGGAGCTTTTTCTTATTAGGTTCGATGGGTATCTGATATAGTGGATTAACTTTAAACCAGTACGGCGTTGCCTTGCCGTACTATCTGTACTGTCTGCGGCTTCATCGCCTTGTCCTGATTTAAATTTAATCCACTATACATAACGGGGTCGTCTGAAAACGCAGCGGGGTTCGTCAAAACGAATGCGGCAAAACAAAAATCAGCCTTTTTTGCGTTGGCTTTTCAAAGAAGCGATGGCAATGGCAAGCGTTTGCGCCAACGCCATGCCCAGCAGCGGCAAAACGGCGAAAAACGAACCGGTCAGCACCGTAACGGCATCGCGGGAAAACACAAAGCCATCGCGCGCCAGCATTGCGATTATCCAAGCCGACAAGAGCAGCCATTCGCAACCGACCAAAAACCAAATCATCCCGACCGAGCAGCGTTTGCGCCACTTCATGATGGCAGCGTGCAAAAGGCTGAATATCGGAACGGACAGGAAGGGATAAAGGAAATTGGTAAACGGCCGCGGAGAGCCGTCCTGAAAACACAAATAATCGCCCGACTGCATGTCGCATCCCATTGCGCCAAACATCGGATCGACGGCATACATCAACACGCCGAACCACACCGCATAAATCAGGCTGGCGATAAAATAGGCTTTGAAAAATCGGTTCATAGGCAAAAAAAGGTCGTCTGAAAAAATAAATTTCAAAAGGCTTAAACCCACATCAAATTTTCTGATTGGCATTTGCAGAAGAGCGCAACACACTCAGGGCTTGAACTGCTGCCATGCCATAAACAGGCAATCCCAAAAAAAGAAGTCCTCCTATTGACATCCAACTATCCAGACTACTCCATTCCCACAGTAAAAAAACGAACCAAACAATCAACCATTCGACAATAGGCAAAGCAAGAGTCATCGAAGTTGTACAGCGTTTGGTCCACTTCATAATGCCGGCATTGAGTAGGGACAATAACATTACAGATAAAAACGGAAAGAAGAAAACCTTCAAAGACACTTTCTCAAAAGCCGACATTTCAGCAGCTCGTGAACAATACTGTAGACGCTGTTCATTTTCAGGTGCAATATCAAAACATTCGGATCCTGAAAACAGCAAACCGTCACCGTACATCAGCAAACCGAAGACAACCGCATAAATCAAGCTGGCGATAAAATAGGCTTTAAAAAATCGATTCATCTCACTTCCGTCCCGCAATATGTTCTACCGCCGCCTGCGCACAATACAGCCCAAACGAAGCCGTCACCAGCATACTCGCGCCATAGCCCGCGCAGGACAGCCCTTGCGGCGCGGTATCGGTCGAACACGCTTCGTCCGATTGCGGCGGCGTAATGTTTTCAGTCGAGAACACACACGGCACGCGCATTTTTTCTTTGGTATCGCGGCTGAAGCCGTAGCGTTTGCGCAAGGTATAACGCAGGTTGGCAAGCAGCGGGTCGTGGGTAACGCGGCTCAAATCGGCGGTTTGAATCAACGCCGGATTTTTCTGTCCACCCGCGCCGCCGCTCAGGATAAACGGCTGATTGTGCCGCACGAAATAAGCCGCCATCGCCGCCTTGACGCGCACTTGGTCTATCGCGTCGATCACAAAGTCGAAAGGTCGTCTGAAAAGCGTTTCCAGATTGTCTTCCGTCACAAAATCCTCGATTTCCTCCACTTCGCATTGCGGATTGATTTGGGCAATGCGTTCGCGCAACGCCGTTACCTTCGCTTTGCCGAAATCGTCGGTCAGCGCATGAAGCTGGCGGTTGACATTGGACTCGGCGACGTTGTCCAAATCAATCAAGGTCAAACGACCGATGCCCGTCCGCGCCAAAGCCTCCACCGCCCAAGAACCTACCCCGCCCACGCCGACCACGCAGACGTGCGCGCGCGAAAACCGCGCCAGTGCTTCATCTCCATAGAGTCTGGCAATACCGCCGAAACGGCGCGAAGGAAGAAAAACGGTGTCGTTCATACCCAACCTTGTGATATATCAATAAATGAATGAAAATCAACGCAAAACGCTGCGGACGAGTCCGACACATATTATACTGGAAAGCAGACGGGCTGTTGCAGCAGCCCGAAAGAGTCTATAATCGTTTCATATCGGACCCTTCCCAACCGCATGAAACAAAGTGCCGCCTGCGGCGCAAAAGGAGAATGAACTATGTACAAACATCTGGTTGTAGCCGTTGACGGCAGCGAAACTTCCCTCAACGCCCTGAAACACGCCGCCGAGTTGGCAAGCGTCAACAACGCCCGCCTGACTTTGGTACACGTCGCCAACCCCGCCGAATACATGGCGCTCGCCCCCGAATTCCTGCAACACGAAAGCTACGAGGCCGCCGCCGTCGCCCAAGGCAACGAAGTCTTGGACTTCGCTGAAAAAACCGCCCGCGAAAACGGCGTGGAAAACATTGTCAAACACCTGCTGGTCGCCAACAAAGGCGCGCGCGAAATGGCGCAGGATTTGGTCGATTACGCCGATGAAAACGGCGCCGACCTGCTGGTACTCGGCACACACGGCCGCACCGGCCTGATGCACCTCCTGATGGGCAGCTTCGCCGAAACCGTTATGCGCCAAAGCCACCTGCCGCTTCTGATTATCCGCAGCAAAGCGGAAGAAGCGTAAGGGTTTGCCCTATTGAAGAAGGTCGTCTGAAACTGCTTCGACAGACGCAGTTTCGATAATGTCCTTATCCGTCAAATAAAAAGGTCGTCTGAAAACCTGAACCTTGGTTTTCAGACGACCTTTGTCTTGTAATCCGTTTTATCCGTCCGTTTTCAGCATCCGCAAGAAGCCTCGTCCGATGCCTGAAGACTCAAGGCTTTGCGTTTTTTGGCTTTTTCATAGCGGCAGCGTTGGCGCTCGGTGGTAATTTCCAACGGCGGGACGGGAACAGGTTTGCCGTCTTCGACCGCAACCATGGTGAAGTAGCAGCTGTTGGTATGGCGCACTTCTCCGGTGCGGATGTTTTGCGCCTCGACGCGGATGCCGATCTCCATGGAAGTTCTGCCTGTGTAGTTGACGCTGGCGTAGAAGGTTACCAAGTCGCCGACGTGTATCGGCTCTTTAAACAAGACTTTATCGACAGACAGGGTAACGCAGTAGTTGCCGCTGTAACGGCTGGCACAGGAATAAGCGACTTGGTCGAGCAGGCGCAAAAGTTCGCCGCCGTGGACGTTGCCGCTGAAATTGGCGGTGTCGGGCATCATCAGTTCGGACATGATGAGTTCGTGTGAAGGGAGCTGGCGGGTTTGGTCCATGGTGTTCCTCTTTTAAAAATGAATGTTTGTGTTAGACAGGCGGCCGTTCAGTGGTTGGGATGGTTTTCAGACGACCTTGCCGATTGTATTTAATATGTGAATATACGGAAATTGGATTTTTTTATGGGTTTATAACCATTTTCTGCGCGAGAAGAAAATCAGCAGCCCGACGATGATGCACAGCATCAAACCTAAAACGATAAAATAGCCGTAATGCCAATGCAGTTCGGGCATGTTGTCGAAGTTCATGCCGTAGATGCCGGTAATGACGGTCAGCGGCATGAAGATGATGGTGATGACGGTCAGGACGCGCATTTGCTGGTTCATGCGGTTGGACTGAAAGGAAAGATAGATGTCCATCATGCTCAACACCATGTCGCGCGAGGCGTCGAGCGATTCGAGAAGCTGCATATTGTGGTCGTACACGTCGCGCAGATAGACGGTGGACTCGCCTTTGAAAATGGTGAAATCGACGCGCACGGCAAGTTGATAGAACACGTCGCGCAAAGGCAAAAGCGTGCGGCGCAGGCGGACGGCATCGCGCTTGAGGCGGTGGATTTTGCCGAGGATGTCACTGTTTTCATCTTTAAACAGGGATTTGTCTATGGCTTCGACGCGGTTGTTGTACTCTTCCAAAACGATGAAATAGTCGTCCACGATGCGGTCGAGCAGGCAATAGGCGAGGAAGGCGGTGTTTTTGCCGAGGATGCCGCGCGGGTTTTCGCTCATTTGGCGGCGCAGCTGGCTGAACAGCCCCAGCGGTTTTTGCTGGAACGACAACACGAAATCCTTGCCGATAATCAGATACACTTGGTCGGAATTCAGTTTGCCGGCGGCGGTGTAGTGGTAAACCTGCGCGGCGATAAACAGATAATTGTCGTAGTCTTCGATTTTGGGGCGCTGTTTGCGGCTGAGGATGTCTTCGATGACCAGCTCGTGGATGCCGTAAGGCTCCAGCGTGTGTTTGAGCAGAGCGGCGTCGTTGATGCCGACGAAATGCAGCCAGTTGGTCTGCCCCGCTTGCGGGCGGGTGATGTCGGGCAGTTTTTTACCCGCGAGATAATCGTGTTGTGCAAACGTATCGGCGGAATAAAGCGTCTGATGGATGGCGGAACGCGGCGCGTTGTCGGTATTGCTGCGCAGGACGGTTTGGTCTTGCGGGATTTCGGCTGGGTCTACGCTGTTGGGCTGTTTGCTCATAAAATCGGATAAGGCAGGATGGATAATGTGTTTTTCTGTTGTATAGTGGATTAAAATAAAAATGAGACAAGGCGGCAACGCCCGCCGTGTACGGGTAGTACATAAGGGCGTTGGCAACGCCGTATCATTGCAATTTTAATCCACTATAAAAAAGGTCGTCTGAAAGGTTCAGACGACCTTTATGCTTGAGAAAACCGTTTCGGATATAGTGGATTAACTTTAAACCAGTACGGCGTTGCCTCGCCTTAGCTCAAAGA
>CAUSOO010000086.1:0-9329 GCA_963533245.1 uncultured Neisseria sp. | reverse complement strand
ACTGTCTGCGGCTTCGTCGCCTTGTCCTGATTTAAATTTAATCCACTATATTATTTTTAACGGCAAGATTATGAGTACCGAAATCAAAAACTACATCACGCCCGTCGGTTGGCAGGCGTTGAAAGACGAGCTGTATCAACTGGTCAATAAAGAGCGTCCCGAAATCGTCCAAATCGTCAACTGGGCGGCAAGCAACGGCGACCGCAGCGAAAACGGCGACTATCTTTACGGCAAACGCCGTATGCGCGAAATCGACCGCCGCATCCGTTTCCTGACCAAGCGTTTGGAAGCTGCCGTCGTCGTCGATCCCGAATTGCGCGAAGCGACCGACCAAGTGTTTTTCGGTGCAACCGTCGGATTATTACGCGGCGACGGGCGCGAGCAAACCGTCAAAATCGTCGGCGTCGATGAAATCGATACCGCGCAAAACAAAATTTCTTGGATTTCCCCGTTGGCGCGTTGTCTGATTAAAGCGAGGGAAGGGGATGAAGTCGTCTTGAACACACCGGAAGGGCGCGAAGAGATTGAAATTTTGTCGGTAGAATACATACGGATTGATTGAGCGGCAGTCGGATTATGCCGTATTTGTCGAGATGAAAAGGTCGTCTGAAAACATCAAGGTTTTCAGACGACCTTTTGTTTGAAGCCGCCACTTCGCAAACTGACCTGTCCGCTGGATGTAATAATCTTTCTTTTGAGCCAAAGCAAGGCGGCGCGACCGCATTTTAGGTTTAATACAC
Organism: uncultured Neisseria sp.; assembly: GCA_963533245.1. Lineage (GTDB taxonomy): Bacteria > Pseudomonadota > Gammaproteobacteria > Burkholderiales > Neisseriaceae > Neisseria. The sequence goes on along the minus strand of CAUSOO010000086.1, from coordinate 8,589 downwards.
TATTGTTTTTTATCCGATAAGACCGTAAACCGGCATCCCCCGACACTGCCCTACCGCGACAGTTTTGCCGTCTTTCAAAAGCGGCGCTCCCACCTCAATCCACTTTAAGGAAAATCATGGCTTCGCGCGATTTATACCCACAGGAAATTTTACAGGTCGTCCTCGATAAAAGCTGTGCCAAGGCACAATCCAGCGTTTCCACGCTGGCGGTTTTGAGCGTTTTGGCGGGCGGATACATCGGCTTCGGTTATCTGGCTTATTTGAAAGTGGTCAGCGGCATTCCGCACGAATGGGGCGGCTTGGCGACTTTGCTCGGTGCGGCAATGTTCCCCATCGCCCTGATCTGCATCTTGCTCGGCGGCGGCGAGCTGGTAACAAGCAATATGATGATTATGTCTTTGGGGCGTTTGGCGGGGCGGATTTCCACAAAAATGCTGCTGCGCAACTGGGTTGTCGTTTGTCTGGGCAATTTGGCGGGAACGCTGGCGATGGCGTTTTTCCTCGGACACTATGTCGGCATGACCGAAGGCAGCGTGGCGGAAAAAACGATTGCGGTGGCGGAAGCCAAAGTCCATATGGATTTCGGCAGGGCTTTCGTCTCGGCGGTCGCGTGTAACTGGATGGTGTGTATGGGCGCGTGGCTGCACTTTGCCGCCAAGCATACGGCAGGGCGGATGTTGGCGCTTTGGTTTCCCGTGATGATTTTCGTGTTAAACGGTTTCCAACACCTTGTCGCCAATATGTTCGTCATCCCCGCCGGTATTTTGGCGGGCGCAGACATCACATGGGGGCAGTTTTTCTTCAACATGATTCCCGTGTTTTTAGGCAATGTCTTCGGCGGCGCATCGTTTGTCGGCGCGTCGTACCTTTATACTTATAAAGATACGCTGAAAGATTGCGCCGAATAATCTATAGTGGATTAAATTTAAATCAGAACAAGGCGACGAAGCCGCAGACAGTACAGATAGTACGACAAGGCGAGGCAACGCCGTACTGGTTTAAAGTTAATTCACTATACATTTGAGCATACAAAACCTGCTTTAAAAAGCAGGTTTTGCCGTTTCAGACGACCCCTGCGACGATTTCCGACACAGTCCGTCTGATATAATGCCGTCTCAAAATAATCAGATACATGAAACACATGACTCAAGCCTCCCTCCCGCTCCGCCGCCTTTCCGTCGCCCCCATGCTCGACTGGACGGACCGCCACTACCGCTACCTCGCCCGCCAGATTACCCGCAACACATGGCTTTACAGCGAAATGGTCAATTCCGGCGCCATCGTCTATGGCGATAAAGACCGCTTTTTGATGTTCAACGAAGGCGAGCAGCCTGTCGCCCTGCAACTGGGCGGCAGCGACCCGTCCGATTTGGCGAAAGCGGCCAAAGCCGCTGAAGAATACGGCTACAACGAGGTCAACCTCAACTGCGGCTGCCCCAGCCCGCGCGTACAGAAAGGCTCGTTCGGCGCGTGTCTGATGAACGAAGTCATGCTGGTTGCCGACTGCCTCAACGCCATGCAGGACGCGGTCGGCATCCCCGTTACCGTCAAACACCGCATCGGCGTCGACAGGCAGACCGAATACCAAACCGTCGCCGATTTCGTCGGCACGCTGCGCGACAAAACCGCCTGCAAAACCTTCATCGTCCACGCCCGCAACGCATGGCTGGACGGACTCTCCCCCAAAGAAAACCGCGACGTTCCGCCGTTGAAATACGATTACGTTTACCGCCTCAAGCAAGAGTTTCCCGATCTGGAAATCATCATCAACGGCGGCATCACCACCAACGAAGCAATCGCCGGACACCTGCAACACGTTGACGGCGTAATGGTCGGACGCGAGGCGTACCACAACCCGATGGTCATGCACGAATGGGACAGGCTGTTTTACGGCGATACCCGCAGCCCGATTGAATACGCCGATTTGGTGCAGCGCCTCTACACATACAGCCAAGCCCAAATCCAAGCCGGACGCGGCACAATCTTGCGCCACATCGTCCGCCACAGCCTCGGGCTGATGCACGGCCTGAAAAACGCCCGCACTTGGCGGCGTATGCTTTCCGACGCGACGTTGTTGAAAGACAACGACGGCAGCCTGATTCTCGACGCGTGGAAAGAAGTCGAGCGGGCGAACGTATGGGAATGGCGCGGGTAAGTTGATTTTCGATTGCCGCTGTCCGGCAGCTGAAAATTGGTCCTCCGCCGCAAAAAAACAAAGGTCGTCTGAAAACGGAACAAGTTTTCAGACGACCCATATGACACAATCGGCTCAGTTTATTATAGTGGATTAAATTTAAATCAGGACAAGGCGACGAAGCCGCAGACAGTACAGATAGTACGGAACCGATTCACTTGGTGCTTCAGCACCTTAGAGAATCGTTCTCTTTGAGCTAAGGCGAGGCAACGCCGTACTGGTTTAAAGTTAATCCACTATAAAATTCCCGTTTCAGACGACCTTTAAGAAAGAACATTATGTATCACGCATTCGGCGGCGCGGCAGGCGTCCGCAACCTGACCGACCGTTTTTACGACCTGATGGAACTCGAGCCGCAATACCGCGCCCTGCGCCAGATGCACGGCGAAGACATGACGCTGATTCGCGAAAAACTCTACGAATTTTTCAGCGGCTGGCTCGGCGGCCCGCCCTTGTTCGAGCAGAAATACGGCCATCCCATGCTGCGGGCGCGACACATGCCCTTTGCCGTCAATATGCAAGTGCGCGACGAATGGGTCGCCTGCTTCGCCCAAGCCATGAACGAATTGGAAATCGGCAAAGACCTCGCCGAACCCGTCCTTATCCGCATTTTTGCGATGGCGGACTGGATGCGCAACCAAAACGAAGAAGGCGTAGAACCGCCCATGCCGCCGATGGCGGTCGATCCCGAAATCCGCATTCCTGAGCTGAAAAACGTCTTAAAGCAATACGGTGTAGACGGTTATTTTAGGGAATTTGCAGACTAAGGTTCATCTGAAAATGCCGATATCGATTAATGAATACAAGAGAGTATGTAATGAAAAAATGGTTAGGAAAGATCGCAATTGTTTTGTTTGGATTAGGGCATATGGCTAATGCAAGTAACATCCCAAATTTTGCAGAAACAGAACTAGAGGCAAAACAAGGCAATGCTGCATCGCAATTTAATTTAGGTTTGATGTATTACTCAGGGAAAGGAGCGCCCAAAGATTATAAACAGGCAGAACATTGGTTCCGTAGAGCAGCAGAGCAAGGAGACGTGGATGCGCAGACCAATCTAGGAGGGTTGTATTATCAGGGAAAGGGTGTTGTCCAAGATTATAAGAAAGCTAAATATTGGTTTCAAAAAGCTGCTGCACAAGGCTTTGCTAAAGCCCAATATGATTTAGGATTAATCTATTTTTTGGGTAAGGGTATAGAGCAAGATTACGGGCAAGCAGCTCAATGGTATGAAAAGGCAGCAAAACAAGGATATCTTGATGCTCAATATGATTTAGCCATTATGTATGATAACGGATTAGGTGTCGGTAAAGCGCCTGAGAAGGCGTTCCAATGGTATCAAAAGGCGGCGGAGCAGGGAGATAATCAAGCACAATATACCGTAGCTACAAGATATATGCATGGTTTAGGCGTGCAAAAAGATTTTAAACAGGCGGTGCTATGGCTACATCGTGCAGCAGATCAAGAAAATATCAAAGCTCAATTAGATCTTGGCGTGGCTTACAGCCATGGATTCGGTGTTCGTCAAGATGATAAGCAGGCACTGTATTGGTATCGCAAGGCAGCAGAACAGGGAAATGCAGAAGCTCAATATAATTTGGGTTTGATGTATGAAGAAGGGCAGGGTGTATCCAAAAATCGAAAAGTTGCCAAAGAGTGGTACAAGAAGGCTTGTGATAATGGATTCCAAGATGGTTGCAATGACTACCGAAAGTTGAATAACGAAGGACATTAAACCATTTTCAAAGGTCGTCTGAAATACATAGATAAACCAAGAAATACTCTAAATAAAACAGGATATTAATATGAACAACTTATTGAAAAAAATGATGTTCGCCTTGCTGGCTGTGGGCATAGGGCAAGCAGCTTGGGCGGATGATATTCCTGATTTTAGGAGAACCCTTCAAGCGGCGGAACGGGGAAATGTGAAAGCTCAAAATAATTTGGGTGTAATGTATGAAAAAGGGCTGGGTGTCCATCAAGACTATACACAGGCAATGAAGTGGTATCGTAAGGCGGCAGAACAAGGGGCTGCCACAGCCCAATATAATTTGGGATTGCTGTATGCCAACGACTCCAGTAACCATCAAGACTACGCACAGGCGGCAGAATGGTATCGCAAGGCTGCGGAACAAGGGCATCCCTCTGCTCAAAATAATTTGGGTGCAATGTATGCCAATGGGCAAGGAGTCCGTCAAGATTACTTACAGGCAATGGAGTGGTATCACAAGTCGGCAAAACAAGGGTATGCTCCGGCCCAAAATAATTTGGGTGTAATGTATGAAAAAGGACAAGGTGTTCGTCAAGACTATGCACGAGCAGTGGAATGGTTTCTCAAAGCAGCGGAACAAGGGACGGCTACCGCCCAATTTAATTTGGGTTTGATGTATGAAGCAGGACGAGGCGTCCGCCAAGACTATGCACAGGCAGCGGGGTGGTTTCGCAAGGCTGCGGAACAAGGGGATGCCTATGCCCAACATAATTTGGCGCTTATGTACGCGTTTGGTCGAGGCGTCCCCCAAAATTATACAATTGCCAAAAAATGGCTTGGTAAGGCTTGTACCAATGGAGATCAGCAAAGCTGTGATAATTACCGTACATTGGATTGAGTAGGATAATGAAGCCTTTTCCCAAGGTCGTCTGAAACACATAGACAAACCCAAAAACATTCTGAGTAAAAAAGGATTTTGAGATGAACACCTTACTGAAAAAAATGATGGTTGCTTTGCTGGCTTTAGGCATAGGGCAAGCAGCTTGGGCAGATGATGTTCCTGACTTACAGAAAACCTTGCAATCGGCGAAACAGGGAAATGCCGATGCCCAATTTAATTTGGGTCTGATGTATGACAGTGGGCGAGGAGCCCGTCAAGACTATACAAAGGCAGTGCAGTGGTATCGCAAGGCAGCAGAACAAGGGGTTGCAGAAGCCCAATTTAATTTGGGTCTGATGTATGACAGTGGGCGAGGAGTCCGTCAAGACTATACAAAGGCAGTGCAGTGGTATCGGAAGGTGGCAGAACAAGGATATTCTGAAGCTCAATTGAATTTGGGTATGATGTATGACAAAGGGCAAGGAGTTCGTCAAGATCATGCACAGGCAGCTCAGTGGTATCGTAAGGCGGCAGAACAAGGGCATGCCGTTGCCCAATATAATTTGGGTGTGGCGTATAAAAAAGGTGAAGGAGTTCGTCAAGATGATAAGCAGGCAGTGCAGTGGTATCGTAAAGCGGCAGAACAAGGGCTTGCTCAAGCTCAGTCTAATTTGGGTGTGATGTATGGGAAAGGGCAAGGAGTCCGTCAAGATGATAAGCAGGCAGTGTATTGGTATCGCAAGGTTGCAGAACAAGGGAATGCCAAAGCTCAATACAACTTAGGTCTAATGTATGCTAATGGAAAAGGAGCTCGGCAAAATCTAGTGATCGCCAAAGAGTGGTTTGGTAAGGCTTGTGATAACGGACTACAACAAAGTTGTGATGATTACCGTACATTGGATTAAGTAGGATAATGAAGCCTTTCCCAAGGTCGTCTGAAATACATATACAAACCCAAAAACCTTCTGAACAAAACAGGATTTTGAGATGAACACCTTACTGAAAAAAATGATGATCGCCTTGCTGGCAGTGGGCATAGGGCAAGCAGTTTGGGCAGAAGATGTGCCGAATTTAAAGGAAATAATGTTAAAGGCGGAATCGGGAGATGCTGAGGCTCAATTTTTTTTAGGTGCGATGTATGATATAGGGCAAGGCGTTCGTCAAGATTATGTTCAAGCAAGAAAATGGTATCGCAAGGCCGCGGCGCAAGGAAATTCAAATGCTCAAAATAATTTGGGTATGATCTATGCTCAAGGATATGGTGTCCGTCGAGATTACGCCCAGGCAGTTAAGTTTTATCACAAGTCGGCAGTGCAGGGGAATGTAAGTGGTCAACATAATTTGGGTATGATGTATGCTCGAGGAACTGGTGTCCGCCAAGATGACGTTCAGGCTGTACGATGGTATCGTAAAGCTGCGGAACAGGGATCTTCACTTGCACAATATAATCTGGGGGAGATGTATTTCGAGGGGCGAGGTGTTAGACGAAGTTTTGCTGATGCCCAAAAATGGTACAGCAAAGCTTGCGATAACGGAGACTCAAGGGGGTGCGAAAAAAATCTTCGACTGATACCGGAGTATTTAATCCTGATTACGTCGCCTGAAACTTCAAGGACAAAACCAAAATGACTTTCCAAAACAAAAAAATCCTCGTCGCCGGACTCGGCGGTACGGGTATTTCCATGATTGCCTATCTGCGCAAAAACGGCGCGAAGGTTGCCGCGTATGATGCGGAGCTGAAACCGGAGCGCGTGTCGCAAATCGGTAAGATGTTTGACGGACTGGTGTTTTACACGGGTCGTCTGAAAGATGCGCTGGATAACGGTTTCGATATTCTGGCGCTCAGCCCCGGCATCAGCGAGCGTCAGCCGGATATCGAGGCGTTCAAGCAAAACGGTGGGCGCGTGTTGGGCGACATCGAATTGCTGGCAGACATTGTGAACCGCCGCGGCGACAAGGTGATTGCGATTACCGGCAGCAACGGCAAAACCACGGTAACGAGCCTGGTCGGCTATCTCTGCATCAAGTGCGGGCTGGATACCGTCATCGCGGGCAATATCGGCACGCCGGTTTTGGAGGCGGAATTGCAGCGCGAAAGCAAAAAGGCAGATGTGTGGGTGTTGGAGCTTTCCAGCTTCCAACTGGAAAACACTGAAAGCCTGCGCCCGACTGCGGCGACGGTGCTGAACATCTCCGAAGACCATCTCGACCGCTACGACGACTTGCTCGACTATGCGCATACCAAAGCCAAGATTTTCCGTGGCGATGGCGTGCAGGTTTTGAATGCGGACGACGTGTTCTGCCGCGCCATGAAGCGTGCCGGGCGCGAGGTGAAATGGTTTTCGTTGGAACACGAGGCCGATTTTTGGCTGGAACGCGAGACGGGTCGTCTGAAACAGGGCAATGAAGATTTGATTGCCACGCAAGACATCCCGCTGCAAGGCTTGCACAACGCCGCCAACGTCATGGCTGCCGTGGCTTTGTGCGAAGCCGTCGGTTTGCCGCGCGAAGCATTGCTCGAACACGTCAAAACTTTCCAAGGCCTGCCGCACCGCGTGGAAAAAATCGGTGAGAAAAACGGTGTGGTGTTCATCGACGATAGTAAAGGCACGAACGTCGGCGCGACTGCCGCCGCGATTGCCGGTTTGCAAAACCCGCTCTTCGTGATTTTGGGCGGTATGAGCAAAGGGCAGGACTTCACGCCCCTGCGCGACGCGCTTGCCGGCAAGGCAAAAGGTGTGTTCTTGATTGGTGTCGATGCGCCGCAAATCCGCCGCGATTTGGACGGCTGCGGTCTGAATATGACCGACTGCGCCACTTTGGAAGAAGCGGTTCAGACGGCATACGCCCAAGCCGAAGCGGGCGATATCGTGCTGCTCAGCCCCGCCTGCGCGAGCTTTGATATGTTCAAAGGCTATGCGCACCGTTCGGAAGTCTTTATCGAGGCGTTTAAGGCTTTGTAAGGTCGTCTGAAACATGAAAAGAGGGTTGAAAATCAGTTTGGCGGCGGTTTTGCTTTTGGCAGTCGCTGCCGGAGTGGTTTGGTATTCCATGCCTATCCGTTCCGAGCAGACCGTTGCGACATCAGGCGAACAGACCGTTGCCGCGCCAAGCGAAACGCCACTTCCCGAAAATGCCGTTATCGACAGATTGGTCGTACATAAAAGCAAGCGCACCATGTCGGCGTACTCGAAAGGCAAGTTGCTGAAAACCTATCCCATTGCGCTGGGCAAGCAGCCCGTCGGGCATAAACACTTTGAAGGCGACGGCAAAACGCCCGAAGGAAAATACCGCATCAACGATCGCAATCCCAACAGCGCATACCACAAAAACCTCGGCGTCTCCTACCCTAACGAGGCCGACAAAGCCTACGCGGCGGCACAAGGCAAAAGCCCGGGCGGGCTGATTAAAATCCACGGCATCAAAAACGGCTGGGGTTCTATCGGCAAAAGGCATCTGCAAAGAGACTGGACCGACGGCTGCATCGCGGTAACGGACGAGGAAATCGACGAACTCTACCGCAGCGTGAAACACAACGCGGAAATTGAGATTTTACCGTAAACCTTGTGCGTCATTGCCTCAAAGGTCGTCTGAAAACATAAAAGCGTTTTCAGACGACTTTTTTACAGCAACGATAAGCTTGTTTCTTTCCTTTATACGGTGTTACTGTTTCTTAAAAATTGTCTATGCGGGCAAACGGCGAGGCGGCGGGCAGTCATGCCTGACCGAAAAAACGTGTGTTCATCAATCCGAAAGGAAAACCCATGAATTTTCAAGACTACATCCGTTACGATGCCGTCGGTT
>CAUSOO010000085.1:0-9345 GCA_963533245.1 uncultured Neisseria sp. | reverse complement strand
TCGCATCCGAATGCCGCGCTGTATTGGTTTTGCCGTATGCTCGACGGCGGCACCGACCCGCGCTACCTCGCCCGCCGCATCGTGCGCATGGCGTGGGAGGACATCGGGCTTGCCGACCCGCGCGCCTTCCAGATCGCCAACGATGCCGCCGCCACCTTCGAACGCCTAGGCTCGCCCGAAGGCGAACTCGCGCTGGCGCAAGCCGTGCTGTACCTTGCTGCCGCCGCGAAATCCAACGCGGGCTACAAGGCATACAACCAAATGCGCCGCTTCGTCAAAGAAAACGCCAGCGACGAAGTACCCGTCCACCTGCGCAACGCCCCGACCAAGTTGATGAAGGAATTGGGCTACGGACGCGAATACCGCTACGCCCACGACGAACCGAACGCCTACGCCGCCGGCGAAAGCTATATGCCCGACGGCTTGGACGAACCGGATTTCTACCAACCCGTCCCGCGCGGGCTGGAAATCAAAATCGGCGAAAAGCTGGAATGGTTGAAATCGCTGGATGAGGAAGCGTTGGATAAGCAGAAGTAAATGGTGTCTTCAGACGACCTGTTCCACAACGACGGTCAAATGCTTGTATCGTCAAGCTAATTTGGCTACAATCCGATTTTCCTTTTTCTTGCTGAATAATCGAACACAGAAAAAATCGCGGCTGCTGAACCCGATTTCCGAAACGAAGTTAGAAAGCAGATAATGGACAATTTAGACCACAGTCGCAGCCGTGCATGGCGGCGGCATCAAGCAAAACGACCCAGCCATCGCGTACACGGCAAAAACCCTTCTGAGGGTAAGCTCGAGAAAAAGTGGGATTTGATGTATTTCCGCAGGAATAAAGTCAAACGCGCGCAAAAACTGGGCTTTGTTTACCCCTTCAGGCAGCATGAATTTGAAGCCGAATGGTTTGATTAACTTAAAAACACATTTCGACTCCATCGAGATGATTTTCACAAGGCGGATATTTGTCCGCCTTTTTTAATTTCTATGAACGCACTTTTTATTTGCAGCCGCAACCAATGGCGCAGCCCCACCGCTGAAGCGGTATTCCGACGCTATCCGAATGTACAGACCCGTTCCGCAGGCACAAGCCCTAACGCACGGCACACCGTTTCCATCAACGACATCACATGGGCGGATAAGGTTTTTGTGATGGAACAAAAGCATAAAAACCGCCTGTCCGCGCAGTTTCCCCGCGCTTTGCAGCATAAGGAAATCATTGTTTTGGATATTCCTGACGATTACCGCTATATGGACGAAGAATTGATTGAGATATTGAAAGAAAGCGTCGAGCCGTATTTGTCTGACAGCTAGTCTATAAGAGCTTGAATAAGCAAAGGTAAAGGGTATGGATAAGGTTTCAGACGACCCCAAACGTCGTCTGAAAATCTAATCATCCCAAAGAAAAACCGGATTCCCATCAAAGGAATCCGGTTTGTTTTATTCCAAACTTAGAAATCCATTCTCACGCCTACGCGGACGGAGCGTACCGGCAGCGGAGCGATGTATTTCAGCATGGCGTTTTGCGGACGTGCGGTGCGGTTGGCAAGGTTGAGTGCATCGACAAACCGTTCCGATGTTACCTTGCCGTGTTTGAACGTTTTAAGATACCGAAACCATTCAAAGACAAACTCTGCAGTTATCGAATTGCAGCAGCCATGTTTTTCAGACGCCCCCTCCCTGCCGTATAATGCCGTTTTCTGTTTCCGCTTCCCAAACGACCATCATGACCGAATCCATCCGCCTCCCTGCCGCCTCGCTCAAACCTGCCACCGTCGCCCTGCCCGGCTCCAAAAGCATCAGCAACCGCACCCTGCTGCTTGCCGCCTTGTCCGACAATACTTGCGAAATCCATTCCCTGCTCAAATCCGACGATACCAACCGTATGTTGGAAGCGCTCGATAAACTCGGCGTTGAAATCGAATATCTTGCCGAAGGTCGTCTGAAAGTACACGGCACAGGCGGACAATTTCCAAACCGAACTGCCGATTTGTTTTTAGGCAACGCGGGAACGGCGTTCCGTCCGCTGACTGCCGCGCTGGCGGTTTTAGGCGGCGATTATCATCTTCACGGCGTTGCGCGTATGCACGAACGCCCTATCGGCGATTTGGTCGATGCGCTGCGGATTGCCGGCGCCGATGTCGAATATCTCGGCAACGAACACTATCCGCCGCTTCATATCGGCGAACGCCAAGACCGCGGCGAGCGCGTGATTCCGATTAAGGGCAATGTGTCCAGCCAGTTTCTGACCGCCCTCTTGATGGCACTGCCACTGACCGGACAGGCATTTGAAATCCGTATGGTCGGCGAGTTGATTTCCAAGCCCTATATCGACATCACCTTGAAACTGATGGCGCAATTCGGCGTACAGGTTGCCAATGAAGACTACCGCGTCTTCAAAATCCCCGCCGATGCCTGCTACCACGCGCCCGACCATTTATATGTCGAAGGCGATGCCTCCAGCGCGTCCTATTTCCTCGCAGCCGGTTTGATTGCTGCTACGCCCGTCCGCGTTACCGGTATCGGCGCAAACAGCATACAGGGCGATGTCGCCTTTGCCCGCGAGCTGGAAAAAATCGGTGCGGATGTGGTTTGGGGCGAAAACTTCGTCGAAGTCTCGCGCCCGAAAGAACGTGCCGCCCAAGCCTTTGATTTGGATGCAAACCATATCCCCGATGCCGCCATGACCCTCGCCATCGTCGCACTTGCCACCGGACAAACCTGTACGCTGCGCAACATCGGGTCATGGCGCGTCAAGGAAACCGACCGCATCGCCGCGATGGCAAACGAGTTGCGCAAACTTGGTGCGGAAGTCACCGAAGAAGCCGAAGCGATTCACATTACCCCACCTGAAACACTGACGCCCGACGCCGTCATCGACACTTACGACGACCACCGCATGGCAATGTGTTTCTCGCTGGTTTCCCTGTTGGGCGTACCCGTCGTCATCAACGACCCGAAATGCACCCATAAAACCTTCCCGACTTATTTTGAAGTGTTCTCATCGCTGACCGACGCGGTTTAAAGTAGGAAGACATTTACCCAAACAAAAAGGTCGTCTGAAAGTTTTCAGACGACCTTTTCTACACCACATTCAAATTAAAACCGGATTACAGTTTCCATTCGCTCAGTTTGGCAGCGTAGGCTTCCAAGTCTGCAATCGGACGGGTTGCCACGCCGCTTTCCATCGCAGCTTTGGCGGCAGCCGAAGCAACGCGCGGCAGCAGGCGTGAGTCGAACGGGGTCGGAATCAGGTATTCCGCGCCGAATTCGAATTTTTTACCGTAAGCGGCAACCACTTCTTCAGTTACTTCTTCTTTCGCCAAATCCGCCAAGGCATAGACGCAGGCGCGTTTCATTTCTTCATTGATGGTCGTCGCACCGACGTCCAACGCGCCGCGGAAGATGAACGGGAAGCATAATACGTTGTTTACTTGATTCGGGAAGTCGGAACGGCCGGTACCGATAACCACGTCCGGACGGGTTTCTTTTGCCAGCGGCGGCAGGATTTCCGGGTTCGGGTTTGCCATGGCGAACACGATAGGCTTGGCATTCATGGTGTTCAACATTTCAGGCGTCAGCAGGTTCGCACCGGAGAGGCCCAAGAAGATGTCTTTGCCTTTGACGGCATCGGCAAGCACGCGTTGACCGTTGTCTTCAATGGCGTAGAACTGTTTGGACTCGTCCATACGGTCTTTGTCTTCGCGGGTTTTGTAAATCACGCCTTTGGAGTCGCAAACGGTAACGTTTTCGCGTTTCAAACCCAAATCGAGCAGTTGGTTCAAGCAGGCAATCGCAGCCGCACCCGCGCCGGAGCAAACCAAGGTCGCTTCTTCGATTTTACGGCCGGTATAGCGCAGGGCATTCAATACGGCAGCAGCGGTGATGATGGCGGTACCGTGTTGGTCGTCGTGGAATACCGGGATTTTGCAGCGTTTGCGCAATTCGCGTTCGATGTAGAAGCATTCAGGCGCTTTAATGTCTTCGAGGTTGATGCCGCCGAAAGTCGGTTCCAACGCGGCGATGATGTCCACCAGTTTTTGCGGGTCTTTTTCATCGATTTCGATGTCGAATACGTCCACACCGGCGAATTTTTTAAACAATACGCCTTTGCCTTCCATCACAGGTTTGCCCGCCAACGCGCCGATGTTGCCCAAGCCCAAAACGGCGGTACCGTTGGAAATCACGGCGACCAAGTTGCCTTTGGCGGTATATTTGTACGCATTTTGCGGATCGGCATGGATTTCCATACAAGGAGCCGCGACACCCGGCGAGTACGCCAAAGCCAAGTCTTTGGACGTGGCCAGCGATTTGGTGGGGGTAACGGAGACTTTACCCGGCACGGGGAATTCATGAAATTTCAGTGCGGCTTCTTTTAATGAGTTTTCCATTTTTCGATCCTGTTGCGAGAGAGATGTTGAAACGAGGTCGTCTGAAACGTTGGTTTCGGGACGTTTGGCATTACAAAGCAGCTTATTTATTAACAAATAAACCTATTTTGTAATAGCGTGTAATTTTACCATGTTCCCAATGCGGCGCATACCGCTATTTTCATCTGAAACAAACAACCTCAAAGCAAAAACGTATCCTTTCAGACGACCTTCATTCGGTTTTAAACATCCATACCGAAACTGCGCGCCAACGCATGTTCGATATCCGCCCTCACCTCTTCCAAACTCCGGTTGCCGTCGATAAGCGCGTAGCGTTCGGGATGCGCGGCGGCGCGTTCGAGATAAACAGCACGCACGCGGGTGAAAAAATCCGCCTGCTCCTGCTCGAAACGGTCCTTCTCGCGCGTCTGCCCGATACGCGCCATCGACACTTCCAGTGGCACGTCCAGCAGCAACGTCAAATCAGGACCAAACCCGCCCTGTACCCAATTTTCCAGCATTTCAATATCCTGAAGGGGCACGCCGCGCCCTCCGCCCTGATAGGCGAAAGTCGCATCGGTAAAACGGTCGGAAACGACATGAATGCCGTCTGCCAGCGCAGGCAGGATAACGTCTTCCAGATGCTGCTGCCGCGCGGCAAACATCATCAACGTCTCCGCGCGCAATCCCGCCTTGGTTTCAGGGTTCAACAAAATTTCGCGCAAAGCCTCGCCGACAGGCGTACCGCCCGGCTCGCGGGTGAACAATACGGGAAGGTCGTGGGATTCGAACCATTGGCGGATAACGGCAAGATTGGTCGATTTGCCCGCGCCGTCTATGCCGTCCAGAGTGATGAATTTGGATTTCATAAGGTCAATTTTATTGAGAGAACGGATGTTCAAAAGGTCGTCTGAAGAGACGGATTATAAATGCTTGATACGGTTCGAAGTAGATTTTCAGACGACATTGGATTCGGATTTCAGACGACCTCTATGTTAACTGCTAGTAATATTTTTAAAGAACAAATAGTTCAGACGACCTCAAAGAAAGTATTGAGATCGTCTGAACTATAAAATTACTTTTTCGCAGCCCGAATTTTTTTCAAGCCATTCTCCAAAATAGTAACTTTCTCAGGAGGAGTTCCCCTATCCAAAGCATTCCACCAATTATTTACTGGTTTAACAAATAATTGAAATCCTTCATCAGTTACATTGGATTTTCGAATGATCAAATCTTCTTTGATAGAGCCATCCTCATTAAAGGGTTCAATATCAATAAGTAAACTATTCTTTTTAAGAAATGTCATAAGTGCAATGGACATTCTGATAATATCTTCACGATAGTCTTCATCAGCGTTTGCCTCCCAAAATGTCTGAAAATTAAATAATGTCATATCCATGATAATCTCCTAAGGTAATCTAATAATTTCGAATATTCCTTCAACATAAACCAAGCTTTTGTTGTCTCTAACATATACTCCACCGACACCTCTAATTCTTTCTTCTTTTGCTGCTGACTACTTTTTGAAATAGTCTTGCTAGTAACCTCTTAGGTGTATGTCTAAATCTTGGTATGGCCCGGCGGGCTTTTTGATTTCGGTGCGGACGAGCTGGTTTTCTAGGCTATATTGGTTTTCGCCGTCGGGTAGCTGCGGTAGATCCAGGTTGTCTAATGCGTCGTAGGTGTTACGACGGCTGAACACATTACAATAAAGGTTGTCTGAAAGTTGTGTTTCAGACAACCTCCATGTTGACCAGTAGTAAGGTGTTGTTAAAAAGCAAATATTTCATATACCCTCAAAGAAAGTATTGAGGTCATCTTAACAGAATAAACCGCGTGCGTACCACCCCCCCTACGCCAAACTAATTTAAACACACCTGGCTACGACAAAAACCACCCAACCATTCTAATGAAAACCAAACAACCGCCCTGCTTCCTCCGTCCAAAAGAAAAGATCGTCCGCATTAACCGCGTGCTTCAACTCACCCCTGCTTATTGCGGTAATATTGCCCATCTGATCCGCCTGTACCTAAGGATTTGCCGCAATCCCTATCTGCATCTGCCGCGCGTACGCGCCAACCGCGCACCATGGCATTTTATCGAACTGGACGGTCATTTTTATTTGGATCTGGGACTGGGTTTGCCTGCAGACCGCAGCGAATGTGACTTTACCCTTCAAACCTGCCAACTCCCCGCTTGTCTGCAGCAGGGCGATGACGAGGCTGAAGGGCATTTCTGCGATATTCTGAAGGCAATGTTAATGATGTTTTACCTGCCCGTTTTTGCGCTCAATCAGTCTCAGTCCTGCGTATGCAACAAAACCGTGTTGCTTCCTGAGACCGCTAAACCTCCACAAAATGATGAACAACGCACCAATCTGCTTCAAAATCTATTTTTTAACAGTCATATAATGGATGCCCGCCGCAGGTTGATACAAGACGGGGGGATTCTGTATTTTATATTGGACGAAGCCAACCCCACCAAACGCCGCCCGCTGCGCGAATTGATAGATGAAATAAACATTCGACCTCAAACAAGCGAACCGGACCGGCAAAAAATGCAAATTGTTATGGCGTTTTATCGCGAAATGTCCGATTTCCTGCAATCCGGCCTACCGAAACAAATAAACGAAACAACCTAGAACATTAAGGTCGTCTGAAACCATGTATTACGAACTCCACCTTACTGCCACGCCGCAACCTTCCTCCGCCCTTCCCCGTTTTCAGACGACCTGTGCCGACTTGGGAGGCAAAGCCGTGCTAATCGAACTGCCCGAGGGCGAGCATCCTCAGCAGCCGATGTTTTCTGCCGTAATACAGTCGGACGATTATCATGCTGTTCGGCAGCATGTACAGATGCTTGCCAACCGGTTTGCTGCACAAGGCTTTACCATCGTTCGTGAAAAAATTGAAATTCCTGCCGACTGCGCCGTCCGTTTTCAGACGACCTATCCAAACGAAAAACCCTGTTATTTCGAATGGCACGGCAAGGTGCGCCATAAGGCTGAAGAATTGCCCGCCCTGCGCGCCTACTGCTCTCGCTGCCATGCCCATCTGTCGCGCAACACTTTACGCCATACGCCTGACCAACGGTTTATTACCGTGCGCCATTCGGGTGTTTACACTGAGTTTGTTGAGCGTGTACAAAAGTTGTTAGACGATCTGCCCGATTCAGTATCCCTTATCAAACAGCAATTTGAATATTGTGTGTATGATGGCAATTTGGATTTGGATAAAGGATGGACGCATTGAGAGGAATCCTTCAGATCGTCTGAATCACTCGCTCTCCGACGAACAGCGTGCTCAAGCCATGTTCCTGTTTTATAGTGGATTAACTTTAAATCAGGATAAGGCGACGAAGCCGCAGACAGTACAGATAGTACGGCAAGGCGAGGCAACGCCGTACTGGTTTAAAGTTAATCCACTATATAACCTTGCTCAAAACGCATCATGAATCCCATTGAACTCTACGCCCTTCAGTATCCCGACCTTTCCGAAACCCTGCTGCTGGAGCTTATCGCCCAAGAAGCATTTATCCGCCGCGCCGCCAGCTTGGATTTTCCCTTCATGCTCAAAGGCAGCCACATCACGCGCCAATATTTTCCCAATCTGCAAATGCGCCTGCCTGCCGATTTGGATTATGTGATGTTGCCGTATAAAGAAGACTACCGTTCTGCCGAAAACAGTCTGAACAAATGGGCGCAAGCCGTAACCACCGCTTATGCCTATGATGGCGTGACGTTCACACCATTCTCCCAAAATCCCTTTTGACGCAATGTGGATTACGCCATGTCGGACGATTTTCCCACCACCAATACCGATTTGACCTGCACCATCAACGGTCAGCTTGTAGAATTAAGCGTTGATGTATCGTTTAATCTGGATTTGCCCTTCGAGCCCGATTACTACACCGTATTCAATACGGCGATGGACCAATTTACGCTGCCCTATTCCGTACCGCTCGCCCCACAAATTGCATGGAAGCTGCATCAAACGCTCGTCCGTCCGCGCTTTAAGGATTTGTATGACTTGAGTTATCTCGTTCGACACATTCAAAGCGACACCAATCTGATTGCCCAAATATTAGACATACTTACCGCCGAATGCCGCCGCGACCGCATCCCGCTGGGAAACATACGCCACCTGTTTTCGAGCAATCTGCGTGATATTTTCCGCCATTACGATACACGCCACCCTTATATCAAAAACCTCCGCCAAGACTGGGACTACCAACGTAAAACAGATGAATTTTCCTATACCTGTCCGCAAATACCGGACGATTATCAAACCGTGTTTGAGCAATACGCACAAAGCTTGCGCGATGCGGGTCTGACGTTAGACAATCTTGTCTTGCCACAATAAAGTTCAGGTCGTCTGAAAATGATTTTTCAGACGACCTCTCAGAAAGGAGCATTATTATGGGAATCCTCATTTTTAAAACCGACAAAACGAAATGGCAGAAAATGCTCATAGCTCTGTTAGGTTTATTTTTCTTAACTACGGCAATAGCCGGAGGAAATATGAATTTTCGTTCAAGTAAAAATGATAGTGATGTTTCAAGATTGGCCCATGCCAAAGCATTGGAAAGTAAATTAATTGGAGAGGAAGGGTCGAAATCCAAGCAAAGCAATAGCTTTGAAAGACTGAATAAAGAAGCAAATAGGGATAAATTTAAAAAGTTATATCATGAATCAGAAAATATTCATGGGAAGATATATGCTTTAATTTGGTTTTTCGATAATGATAAAAATCTGTACAGAAAATATAAGAATGAATTAAACAAAAATGAAGAAGTAATAATTTATCACGCAGATATTATAGTACCTTCCCCTCTGGCTGATGTTTTCCCAATGATTGAATCAGGCTATTTAAAGAAACATATTTTGTATTGAATGATCGGCAAATCATATTTGGGTAAAAATATAGTCAATTAAAAATAAAATAGTACAATACTCAACTTTGAAGGTCTAACCATG
>CAUSOO010000084.1:0-9421 GCA_963533245.1 uncultured Neisseria sp. | reverse complement strand
CCACCGAAGACGACTACATGAAAGCCGCCGAACTGGAAGCCAAGTTCGCCGAATATGACGGCTACACCGCCGAAGCGCGCGCCGCCGAACTGTTGAGCGGCGTGGGCATTTCCGAAGATTTGCACAATGCGACCATGGCCGAAGTCGCCCCGGGCTTCAAGCTGCGCGTATTGCTGGCGCAAGCCCTGTTCTCCAAACCTGATGTGTTGTTGCTTGACGAGCCGACCAATAACTTGGACATCAATACCATCCGTTGGCTGGAAGGCGTGTTGAACCAATACGACTCCACCATGATCATCATCTCGCACGACCGTCACTTCTTGAACGAAGTCTGCACCCACATGGCGGATTTGGACTACAACACCATCACCATCTACCCGGGCAACTACGACGACTACATGCTCGCTTCCGCCCAATCGCGCGAACGCGCCCTGAAAGACAACGCCAAGGCAAAAGAGAAACTGCAAGAGCTGCAAGAGTTCGTCGCCCGCTTCTCCGCCAACAAATCCAAAGCCCGTCAGGCAACCAGTCGGCTGAAACAGGCAGACAAAATCAAAGCCGAGATGGTCGAAGTGAAACCTTCCACCCGCCAAAACCCGTATATCCGCTTTGAAGCCGATGAAAAAGCCAAGCTGCACCGTCAGGCGGTGGAAGTCGAAAATCTGGCCAAACGCTTTGAAACCCAGTTGTTCAAAAACCTGAGCTTCATCCTCGAAGCCGGCCAGCGCCTCGCCATCATCGGCCCCAACGGCGCGGGTAAATCCACCCTGCTGAAACTCCTTGCCGGCGCGTTCAACCCCGAATATTCAGACGGCCTCACCCCCGATGCAGGCACCATCAAATGGGCGGAAAAAGCCAACGTCGGCTATTATCCGCAAGACCATGAAAACGACTTCGATGTCGATATGAACCTGAGCGAATGGATGCGCCAATGGGGGCAGGAAGGCGACGACGAACAAGTCATCCGCGGCACTTTGGGACGTTTGCTCTTCGGCAGCAACGACGTGGTGAAAAAAGTGCAGGTCCTCTCCGGCGGCGAAAAAGGCCGTATGCTCTACGGCAAACTCCTGCTGCTGAAACCCAATGTGCTGATTATGGACGAACCGACCAACCACATGGACATGGAAAGCATCGAATCGCTGAACATGGCGCTGGAGAAATACAACGGCACGCTGATTTTCGTATCGCACGACCGCCAGTTCGTCTCTTCACTCGCCACCCAAATTATCGAGCTGGACGGCAAGGGCGGCTATGAACACTATCTGGGCGATTACGAAAGCTATCTGGAGAAAAAAGGGATTGTGTAAAAAAACATGAACGCCAATCTGCGAAAACCGCTGCAAAACCCGCTTACGCTCATCACATTGCCCGCATAGAGCTGGTATCTTACGCAAGACGGTAAGGTACACTTGGTTGATGCCGAACAGCTTATCGCAAAGGTCGTGCAGCCGCCTGGCTATTTAACGAGTTCGGCGTAGCAGGCGCGGGGGGGGTTCTAGGCGTTGCCTAGATTGTCTGCCTGTTTTTAGCCATTCGTTCATATCGGGTGTGGCAGCAAAATAAGTAGCAGTAAACAAAAAGCTCAGGCAGTCTGAAAAATGTCTTTCAGACTGCCTGAGCTTTTTAGTCAATAAAGAAAGACAATAAATAAAAAACAAACAGCATAACTATATGGCAAATTATCTTACTAATGCTATAGTTTATAGATAATTCAATATAGTTTAATTACCCTTACTCCTCAAAAATAATTAACTAAATTGTCTATATTCAAAATACATTTAATATGACATATAAAATTTAATTGCACCCCATCCAAAAACAGCTTGAATTACCGTGATTTAACCGATTTTGAAGTTATTTTACTAAGTTAAATATACATGGTCTAAGCCCCTCTATGCCGCATTAATTCAAACAACAGCAAAAATGAATTAACTCTTTAAAATATAAGGAAATTAGCCTCCCTACCCATATAAAAATATTCCTTAGTCACGGTATTCATTACTTAACTTTTTTCTTTCAAACCGTCTTAATTTCGCCTAATCTCATGATTTAAGTCAGGGAAACAAAATGACTATGCTTGACACTCCCCAGGAATGGTTTAACATACAATTTCTTTTTTAACCAAGATTCAAAAAGAGAGACTCATGAAAAAATCAGCTTTATTGGCAACTTTGTTGGCCGCTCTGACCTTGTCCGCATGTGGTGGTGGTTCTTCTGCTGTTTGTGATGAATATGAAAAAGCTTTTGCTGACGCTACTAAAAACGTCGATGCAGCTACAAAAGATATGATGCAAAAATCATTCGAACAAACCAAAGAAGCTTTGAAAAACTTGCCTGCTGACCAACGTGATGCTACTTGTAAAACATCGTTGGATGCGTTGAAAGGCAACGCTCCGGCTGCATCTCCTGAAGATAAAGCAGAAGAAGCTAAAGAAGCAGCAGAAGACGCTAAAGAAGCAGCTGCCGATGCTAAAGAAGAAGCAAAAGATGCTGCTGAAGCAGCTAAAGAAGAAGCCAAATAATACAATGCATTTGGTAAAAAACGGATTCTGGTTATTCAGAGTCCGTTTTTTATTACTTATTATTTATACATTAAATAATTCAACTATTATAAGAAATATATACAAACTAACTTTAGATATAGTTCATAAAGTAATAAATATCTATTTTTACCTACAAGCCGTCCCCATAAGGCAAGCGGGATTCTTAAAATACAGAGTAAAGGTCGTCTGAAAATAGCTTTCAGACGACCTTTACTTTCAATTTACAGAAAAGGAAAACCATGCAAGCTACTAGCCAAGAAACAGATTACTCTGCGCTTTGAAATTCAAAGTGAAATTGCGTTCGCTGCCATATTCATCCGCCGTCTCAAACCCATTTTGCCGCATTAAATCGCGCAATTCGGCGCGGCTCGGTTTATCGGGGTCGCCTGCCGTTTCGGAAACCGACAGCAGCCCGTCAGGACGAAGCAGCCTGCGGAACTCTGCCAAATACTCGGCTTGGTTGGCTACCTCGCCCAACACGGTAATCAGCACAATGCGGTCAAACGATTGATCCGGAAAATCAAAATGCGTACCGTCGCACAGATAATAATCTACATTGTCGATATGCCAACGACGCAAACGTTTTTCGGTATAAGCCAACATTTCCGGCTGTATATCCGCCGCCACCAATCGTCCTTGCGGAACCGATTGCGCCAGTGTCGGGCTGAAATAACCCGCCCCGCAGCCCACTTCCAAAATGCAGTGGTGCGGTGCAAGGTTTAGCCGTTGTACGATTTGTTGCGGCGAAAGCGCCCAGTTGCGCAAAGGAATCAGCAGCGTGAATGCAAGCTGATGCGGGAAGATTTTGCCTTTTTGCGTGAGTCCCTGCCAAATGCTTTTGAGCGTCTTAAACATGGGAATTCCTTTGGGTAATGTTGTTTTGCATTGTGCCTGCACAATATACAGTATAAAAATAGTGCGTGTTTTTTCCAATCATCACAAAAAGCAGCCTGCACTTCGATTTTTGAACATGCAGGCTGCTTTTTATAGAAAGAGGTCGTCTGAAAATAGATTTCAGACGACCTTTGATATTCAGTCCCATTGGGTACATGACCCAAGCTCCGTTTGCTTGCCATTAAATGAACACATCGCCTTACGCCAAAAAACCATCACAATTGCCGCCGCAATGATGATGATTCCGTATGGAATCATACCGTCTCCGTTTTCATATGCCGCCCGTCCGCCCGGAAAGCCTGTACGCGCGGTATTGGCAACCGTGTGGCACGCAATCAATACAAATACCGAACCGCCGCTGCCGTTATACAGCCATACATAGATAATCCTCACGGCAACCGTCCCTGCCAGCCCCCATGCGATCAGTTCGGCAGACTGCCCCACGGCAATCATGGACGGCAAATGCCACAATGCCCACGGCACCCCGATAATCAGTGCCGTAACGAGCGGGGTAAAACGCCGTTGCAGACTTTCCGTAGCGTAGGCGGCATAGCCCAATTCCTCGGCAACTGCCGCGATAAAGAACATGACGAACGCACCGGCAAGCGGCGCAAACGATACGGATAAGGCGGGTATGGTTTGTCCTGTTTGGCGTATCGCGACATAAGTCAGCAGATAAAGCAGGGGAAAAATCAGTATTGCCGTCCAAAAATAGGCAGAATGCTTTATCCGCCCGTAATCAAACACACGCCCAAACAGGCTGCGCACCGCCGCCATTCCGCCCTCGCGGTAACGCAACAACGCGGCGGCAACCGTCGGGGTGAGTGCCGCGCCGATGTCGGTCAGCGGCAGATTATCAGGCAGAGGACTGTGTTTAAGAAACAAAGACAGCAGCCAAAACGGCGCGCTCAAAGCGTACACCAGCAGAAAGTATTGCCACGGATGCGAATAACCGGCTGTCGGTTTTTCTGAAGGGAGGCTCTGCATGTTATTCCTGTTCGTTCAGTCAATAAGTTAGCAGGGGATCAGGTACGGCCTGCTGCATGATGTACAGTATAAAAATATTGCGCGTTTTTTCCAATCATCGTGAAAAGCAGCCTGCACTTCGATTTTTGAAAGTGCAGGCTGCTTTCGATAGAAAGGCCGTCTGAAAATTATTTCTCAGGCAGCTTTGAGATTACGGGTAATATGGGGATTTCGTTGGATCATGACCCAAGCTGCGTTTGCTGCCGACTGGATTACGGCATGGTTTGGAATCATTCGGTAACGACAAAACCGCGTGCGTGCGTACCGCACACACCCTACACCTTAATCTTAAGGTTTGCATCGCCCGCAGGTAGGGTGTGTGGCGTAGCCACGCACTCGGTTGGCTTATTCATGCTGCAAAATATTCACCAATCGCCCAAACGGATCGCGCACAAAAAAGCGGCGCACGCCCCAAGGTTCAGTAGTCGGCCCATATTCAGGCGTGAAACCAGCATGCTGCATCCGCTCTAATAATTCGTCCAGATTATCCACCTCAATAGACAAATCAGGCACAGGCATGCCAGAACCGCCTTCACTGGCAAAACTGACCTGCACAGACATAGTCGTATCCTGTCCGTAGGTCTGTATCCACCCATGATCCATCAGCAATTCCAGTCCAAGCAAGTCATGGTAGAAAGCCTTTGCTGCGGCGGGTTGGGTTGCGTTTATATTGGCCACAATGCGTTTAACGCCCATGCTCAATCCTTATTTTAAAGCGGCTGAATAATCAGACAGCAATATTCAATATGAGTTTTAGGCTACCTGAAACCCACTTTCAGGCAGCCTGCACTTTTCTAATTACAGCTTCTCTCTAACCCAGCCTTCTGCCGAATCCAGCATCGTGCCGACTTGGGAAGCATCCGTCCCCCCAGCCTGTGCCAAATCCGGTCGGCCGCCGCCTTTGCCGCCGACTTGTTCGGCTGCAAATTTGACCAAATCGCCGGCTTTCACCTTTCCTGTCAGGGCTTTGGATACGCCGGCGCACAGGGAGACTTTGCCGTCGTTCACTGCCGCCAAAAGAATCACGGCGTTGTCGGATTTGCCGGTTAAATCGGTAACGATTTCGCGCAGGGCGGCTGCGTCGGCTTCTATTTGGGCGGCGACGAGTTTGGCTGCGCCCAAGTCTTTCGCGTTGTCCAAGAGTTTTGCGCCTGCGTGGACGGCGAGTTCGGCTTTGGCTTTTGCCAACTCTTTTTCCAAGGCTTTGGCGTTTGCGGCGTTGGCTTGGATTTTGGCGAGTACGTCTTTTTCAGTTTGGGCTTTGACTTCGGCGATGATGTTTTTCATCAGGCTTTCTTGGTTTTGCGCCCATGCCAGCGCGGCAAGGCCGGTGATGGCTTCTACACGGCGGATGCCTGCGGCGATGCCGCCTTCGCTGATGATTTTGAAGAAGCCGATGTCGCCGGTGCGGGCGACGTGGGTGCCGCCGCACAGTTCGGTAGAGTAGTCGCCCATGGTGATGACGCGGACGAAGTCGCCGTATTTTTCGCCGAAGAGCATCATGGCGCCGGATTTTTGCGCGTCTTCAATGGACATGGTTTCGACTTTGACGGGCACGTTGGCGATAATCGCGGCGTTGACGCGGCGTTCGACTTCGGCGATTTCTTCCGCGCTGATGCCTTGCGGGTGGGAGATGTCGAAGCGGGTCAGCTCGGCGTTTTGCAGGCTGCCTTTTTGTTCGACGTGTGTGCCCAAAACATCGCGCAGGGCTTTGTGCATCAGGTGGGTAACGCTGTGGTTGCGCATGATGCTGTTGCGGATGTCGTTGTCGATTTCGGCGGATACGGCATCGCCCACTTTCAGGCTACCTGAAACGACTGCGCCGAATTGTCCGTGTACGGCGGCTTTGATTTTCTGCGTGTCTTCGACGCGGAAGCGGTTTTCGCCTGCGAAGATAAAGCCGACGTCGCCGACTTGGCCGCCGCTTTCGGCGTAGAACGGGGTTTGTTCCAAAACGACTACGCCGGCTTCGCCTGCTTGGAGTTCGTCTACGGCTTCGCTGCCTTTATATAAGGCGATGATTTTGGTGTCTTGGCTGCGTTTTTCGTA
The DNA here is from genome assembly GCA_963533245.1 of uncultured Neisseria sp. Lineage (GTDB taxonomy): Bacteria > Pseudomonadota > Gammaproteobacteria > Burkholderiales > Neisseriaceae > Neisseria. The sequence goes on along the minus strand of CAUSOO010000084.1, from coordinate 2,909 downwards.
GCCTGTGAACTCGGTGTCCGCGCCTGTGTAGTCCAGTTGCGCGTTGGCTTTGAAGTTTTGCGCGGCGCGGGCGCGGGCGCGTTGGGCTTCCATTTCGCGGTTAAAGCCTTCTTCGTCCAAATCGATATTGCGTTCGCGGCAGATATCGGCGGTCAAATCATACGGGAAGCCGTAGGTGTCGTAGAGTTTGAAGATGATTTCGCCGTCCAATTTGTTGCTGCCTTTGGTCAAGGCGTTTTCCAGCAAAGCCATGCCGGTTTCCAAAGTTTGAGCAAAGCGGCTTTCTTCGTTTTTCAGGGCTTCTTCGATTTGGGCTTGTTTTTCTTTCAACTCGGGATACGCGCCGCCCATCGCTTTCACCAAATCGGGCACGAGTTTGTAGAAAAACGCCTGTTTCTGACCGAGTTTGTAACCGTGGCGCACGGCGCGGCGGATGATGCGGCGCAGGACATAGCCGCGGCCTTCGTTGGACGGCATCACGCCGTCGGCAATCAGGAAGGAGCAGGAGCGGATGTGGTCGGCAATGACTTTCAGGCTCGGTTCGTCCATGCTGAACGGCGCGCCGGTTTCGCGGGCAACGGCTTTGAGCAGGTCTTGGAACAGGTCGATTTCGTAATTGCTGTGGACGTGCTGCATTACGGCCGCCATGCGCTCCAAGCCCATGCCGGTATCGACGGACGGCTTGGGCAGCGGGTTCATGTTGCCTTGCTCGTCGCGGTTGAACTGCATGAATACGCAGTTCCAAATTTCAATCCAGCGGTCGCCGTCTTCTTCAGGGCTGCCCGGAATGCCGCCCCAGATTTCTTCGCCGTGGTCGTAGAAAATTTCGGAGCACGGGCCGCAGGGACCGGTGTCGCCCATCTGCCAGAAGTTGTCGGACGCGTATTTCGCGCCTTTGTTGTCGCCGATGCGGACGATGCGCTCGGCAGGCATACCGATTTCGTTCAGCCAAATGTTGTAGGCTTCGTCGTCTTCGGCATACACGGTCGCCAAGAGTTTGTCTTTGGGCAGGTTCAGCCATTCGGGGGAAGTGAGGAATTCCCAAGCGAAGTGGATGGCGTCGCGTTTGAAGTAGTCGCCGAAGGAGAAGTTGCCCATCATTTCAAAGAAAGTGTGGTGGCGGGCGGTGTAGCCGACGTTTTCCAAATCGTTGTGTTTGCCGCCTGCGCGTACGCATTTTTGCGCGGTGGTGGCGCGGTTGTAGGCGCGTTTGTCGAAGCCGAGGAACACGTCTTTAAACTGGTTCATACCGGCGTTGGTAAACAGCAGCGTCGGGTCGTCGTGCGGCACGAGCGAGGAAGAGCGGACGATGGTGTGGCCTTTGGATTCGAAGAATTTTAGGAATTTTTGGCGTAGTTCGGAGGTTTTCATGATGTTTCGATGTCTCTACTAAAAAGGTTTCAGACGACCTTCCCGGCCGTATGTAATTGTGGAAAGAAAATGGGTGCTATATTACCGCAAAACCTTGTTTCTAGCTATTGAACCAGGGACTTTCAGACGACCTTCCGACTATCGCCCCAATGGAAATTGCTATCAGATAGTGCGTGCCTGATTTATAATCCCTTACTTTCCCTTCCACCCGATATGCAAGGAATGATAATGACCAAACATCTGCCACTCATCGCCCTGACCGCCGTCATGCTCGCCGCCTGCGGAGGTTCGGATAAAAACACCTCCGACAAAGCGGGTCAGGCGGGAAACCAAAATGTATTGAGGATTTACAACTGGTCGGAATACGTCGATCCCGAAACCGTCGCCGATTTTGAAAAGAAAAACGGTATCAAGGTAACTTACGACGTGTACGACAGCGATGAGACGCTGGAAAGTAAAGTATTGACCGGAAAATCGGGCTACGACATCGTCGGCCCGTCCAATACCTTTGTCGGCAGGCAGATTAAGGCGGGGGCTTATCAAAAAATCGACAAATCCCTGATTCCCAACTATAAAAACCTCAATCCCGAATTAATGAAACTGATGGAAGGCGTCGATCCGAGCCACGAATACGCCGTTCCGTTTTATTGGGGAACCAACACCTTTGCCATCAATACCGAGCGCGTGAAAAAAGCCTTGGGCACGGACAAACTGCCGGACAACCAATGGGATTTGGTGTTCAACCCCGAATACACATCCAAGCTCAAACAATGCGGCATCAGCTACTTGGACAGCGCGGCGGAAATTTATCCTATGGTGTTGAACTACATGGGTAAAAACCCCAACAGCAACGATACCGAAGACATCAAGGCGGCAACCGAGCTGCTCAAGAAAAACCGTCCCAACATCAAACGCTTTACCTCGTCGGGCTTCATTGACGACTTGGCACGCGGAGACACCTGCGTCACCATCGGCTTCGGCGGCGACTTGAACATTGCCAGACGACGTGCCGAAGAAGCGGGCGGCAAGGAAAAAATCCGCGTCATGATGCCCAAAGAAGGCGTAGGGATTTGGGTGGACTCCTTCGTTATCCCGAAAGATGCGAAAAACGTCGCCAACGCCCACAAATACATCAACGACTTCCTCGACCCCGAAGTCGCCGCGAAAAACGGCAATTTCGTCACCTATGCCCCTTCCAGCAAACCCGCACGCGAATTGATGGAAGCCGAGTTCAGAGACGACCGCACCATCTTCCCGAGCGACGAAGATTTGAAAAACAGCTTCATCATGGTTCCTATCCAGCCCACCATTTTGAAATTCATGGTCCGCCAATGGCAGGGCGTCAAAGCCGGCAAATAATTTGATACGGATGGATTAAAGGTCGTCTGAAAATTGGAAATACAGGTTTTCAGACGACCTTTTTGTATAAACATCAAACAGGTTTCTTGCGGCTGTCTTTTATAGTGGATTAACTTTAAACCAGGACGGCGTTGCCTCGCCTTAGCTCAAAGAGAACGATTCTCTAAGGTGCTGAAGCA
>CAUSOO010000083.1:0-9640 GCA_963533245.1 uncultured Neisseria sp. | reverse complement strand
CCGAACTCTACGTCCAAGAAGGCAAAAACGATGCCCGCACGCGCGACGTGTTGGAGAAAGCGGCAAACGAAAACGTGCGCGTACACTTCGCCGACGCCGACCGCCTCAATGCCATCAGCAAAGGCGCGCGGCATCAGGGCGTGGTCGGGTTTATCGACGCCTCCAAAAACCACGTCCACCTCGAAGACGTATTGGAAAACCTGAGCGAACCGCCGCTATTGCTGATACTCGACGGCATCACCGACCCGCACAACCTCGGCGCGTGCCTGCGTACCGCCGACGCAATGGGCGTACACGCCGTCATCGCGCCGAAAGACAAAAGCGCGGGGCTGAACGCCACCGTCAGCAAAGTCGCCTGCGGCGCGGCGGAAACCGTCCCCTACATCACCGTAACTAACCTCGCCCGTACCCTGCGCGAGCTGAAAGAATACGGCATCTGGATCATCGGCACCGACATGGGCGGCGATTCCGACCTCTATCACTGCAACCTGCCCGACAGCGCGGCATGGGTGATGGGCAACGAAGGCGAAGGCATGCGCCGCCTGACGCGCGAACATTGCGACATGCTGGTGTCGATACCCATGTTCGGCACGGTCGAAAGCATGAACGTCTCCGTCAGCGCGGGCATAGTGTTGAGCGAAACACGCCGTCAGCGGGTGTTGAAGGCAGAGAAATAACGCTTAGGTTTGTGAACAGAAAACGTCGTCTGAAAACTGGAAATGCGGTTTTCAGACGACGTTTGTTATAGGCGGATTAGCACCGTCATTCCCGCGCAGGCGGGAATCCATCGTAAAACTTGAGAAACCTTTATTTGAAAAACAGTTTCCGAATTTCAAAAATATATTCCCACCGTAGCCTGTCCTCGCGTAGGCGGGGGCGGAAATGACGACAACCGGTAAATTGCGTAACGAGAATAAAGTAGCTTAGATATAGGTATTTTGTATTTGAATTGACAATATTAACGGTTTAACTTCCCCCATATAACAAACGTCGTCTGAAAACCGAATTGTCAGTTTTCAGACGACGTTTTACTTAGAGGCGATTCTGTTTACCCGACCATTTCATCGACTTTGCGTTGATAGCTTTTCAACAGATCCGCCGAGCGGGCAAAGCGTTCGGCTTCGTCGTCTGAAAGTTGCAGGTCGATGATGCGGACCGCGCCTTGGCGGTTGACGACGGTCGGTACGCCGATATACACGCCGTTTTGTCCGAACTCGCCTTCAAGCAGGGTGGAGACGGGCAGCACGACGCCTTGATTGTGCAGGATGGCGTTGGAGATACGGCTCAAGCCCATACCGATGCCGTGGCTGGTCGAGCCTTTGGCGGCGATGACTTCGTAGGCGGCATTGCGCACGGTGTTATAAATTTTGTCCATACGCTCCTGCCCGTCTTCTGATTGTTCCAACATCTTCTGAACCGACATACCGGCGATGTTGGCGGTACTCCAAAGCGCAATGATGCTGTCGCCGTGTTCGCCGATCATCATGGCATCGACGCTCCAAGGCGCGACGTCGAATTCGTTGCCCAGACAAACGCGGAAACGGGCGGAGTCAAGGATGGTACCCGAGCCGATAACGCGCTCTTTGGGCAGCCCTGAAAAGCGCAGGACGGCATAAGACAGTACGTCCACAGGATTGGAGGCAACTAAGAAGATGCCGTCAAAGCCCGAAGCCATGACTTTCGAAACGATGTCGCGGAAGATGCGCAGGTTTTTGTCGATTAAGTCCAAACGTGTTTCGCCGGGAGCCTGCGCCGCGCCCGCGCAAATACACACGATGTCCGCATCCGAACAATCATCGTAATCGCCGACGTAAATACGCGCAGGCGAGGCGGCATAAGGCATTCCGTGGCGGAAGTCGCGCGCTTCGCCTTCCGCGCGCGTACGGTTGATGTCGATTAAAACCATATCGTCGCACAAGGCTTGGTTGAGCATGGAATAGGCGTAGCTGACACCGACCGCGCCCAAGCCCACAACGACCACTTTATTACCAACTTTTTTCATATTTATTCCTGTTTGTTTGTGAATAGGAATTATTAATAACACTTGGGCAGAGTGCCGTCAAATTTCAGACGACCTCTACCCGCAGCGCATCCACAATCAGCTTAAACACATTCGAATGCCCGCGGCGGCTGGGGTAATAGAGGTAAAGCGGATCGTAAGTCATAGCATACTCAGGCAACAGCTCGACCAGTTGTCCAGAATTGAGAACGGCTGCGACGATGATATGCGACATTCAAACGATAACGAGGTCGTCTGAAAACAGGTAGTATGTGATTGACAGATACAGCCTGCATTTAGGTTTTGAACAGGCGTGTTATCTTTTCAGACAGTCTTTGAGTTCGGACAGTCCGTTAAAGGGTGAGCCATAATCTTTCAGTGCTGCCTGTTTTTCAAATAACACATGATTTTTTCCAGTTCGATTCGTTGCATAAAGCGTTCGATATTTGTCCAATCGGGCTGGTTGTCGGCATTGACGGGCAGCAGGATTTTCTGTTTTTTCAAACGTTCCGTACCCATTTTGTAACCATATCCATATTTAACCCGCTGTTTCTCAATGCAAGCTGTCAGAAATAGTGATGTGTACTTATTCAAGTATTTTGGTCGAAGTTTGCGCGTATCATTGCCGAATAGAGCATGGTATGGGTGGTAAAACGCGTAGCCTACTGAACCATTGCGATTGACGGAAATACAGTCTTTTTCCAAAGTGGTATTTTGATTGGAAATAAAATAGCCAATTCCGTTGTTATTTGCTGTCGCAGTAATATAGGGCGTATTGCCCGCTATGCGTTCGCGTTCATAAATATCTTGTCCGGAAACAATCTCACAAATATCCCGTATCGCAAACGCCGCCCAGCGGTTTTCAGACGGCATCCAGCGTTCTACCCCCCCCACCGCAAGCTATTGTTATTTAATGAATTATTATAATAGCTTAGCACGTTGGCAATTTTATTCCGTTCGATTTGCTTCATAAAATCTTCCATAAACTGCCAGTCGGGCAAGCCATCTGAATTGACGGGGAGTAGAATAACCTGTTTTTTCAGACGTGTTGAATTAATCGTAAACGAGTAAGAATATTTAGATTTATGTTGTTTTAAACTTACCGCTACAAACGATAAAACAGACGCAGAAAGCTCTTGTCTTGGTTTTAAGATATTGACTTTTGTTCCTGTAAAAAATGGGTAGCATTGCACAAAAGGTTCGGCAGTTTCATTGCCAATCGTTAAGACCGGATAATCATTATTTAAGAAGTCAGATTCGTAATCAATAAATCCATCTAAACCATTATTTTGTTCTTTACGGGTAATATAAGCGATTTTTCCACTTTCTCGGTTCACCTTATTCCCATCAATACTTTTCCCTATTTTAATATGGAATAAATCGCCAATCGTAAACCTTCCCCAATTTCTATCCGTCAATTTCAACTCACTCATCACCATTCTCCAATCCAAACAAATACCCTCTACCGTGCGTAATCATATTGACTTCAAAGGTCAGATAATCGGCAATCACTTTTTCAAAATCGGCTTCAGTGGGGATTTCGTCATTGAAGTAGTAAAACGAATGCAGCCATTCGTCATCGGCTTCTACGGTAGTTTCCACGCAGAATTTGCTTTCTGCCTGAATGCGTCCGAACCATACGTCCAGCAGATGCTGTTTTTTGTCTTTTGCGCTGACGGTTTCCACTAGACCGATGTGTTTTTGCACTTCAAAACCGTCGTTTTCAAAGTTGATAAATTTGACGGTTTTGTCTTTGTCATGTGGGATGCCTGTGGAAAAGACGGCAATGCAGGGGTTGGTTCCGACACCGTAAAAGGTGTTTTTGTTCAGGGTAATCACGCCTTCAAGCGTGTGTTTTTTGAGGATGTTTTCTTTAATTGCCTGTTCTTCTTTGGTTTTTCCCGTCATGGAAGACTGCGGCACAATCACAATTGCCTTGCCATCAGCTGTAATGGAATCCAGCAGGTGTTCGGTAAAGGAAATTTCGTAAAGGTTTGGGTTAGCTTTCGAGCCTTGCGAATAGGGAGGATTCATCATGCCGATGTTGCAACCTTTGAGCTGGAGTTGAGCAGGGTTTTGTCTTAAAAAATCTTCCTGCTCCAGATTGCTTTTTCCGTCGCCACGCAAAATCATATTGGTGGTAGCGATGGTAAACATATAGGGCTGCAATTCGATGCCGTGCAGTTGGTTTTTGCGGATATTGCGTTTGTCAGCTTCTTTATTGGTTTTTTGCAGCATATGGTGCATGGCGGCAATCAGAAAGCCTGCGGTGCCGCAGCAAGGATCGAATACCGAATCGGTCGGTTTGATGTTGATAAGTTCGCAAAACAGTTCAACAATATGGCGCGGGGTCAGCACGATACCCAGCGTCTGTCCGTCGCCGCCCGAATAGGACATAAATTCGCCGTAAAAGCGTCCCAAATAGTCTTCAGCGGAATGGATGTATTTGATGTTTTTGTAAATGTGGTCGTAGATAAATTGGGTGTAGTGCTTAAGCGGGGTTTTGCCCAATATGGAATTGGTTTCATTGATAGCTTTGGTGTCGCGGATAACCAAAAACTGGCTGAGCAGTTTGTCTTTTTTTACTTGTGGTTTGACTTGGGCACGCTCTAGGTTTGCCTGAATGGCTTCGTAAATCTTTTGCCCGTCGGTTTTCACATCGTCGCCGTTCAAATTGTCTATATCAAAGTTTTTATGTTCGATTTCACGCAGGGCAAGCAGAATGCCGGACACAATCAAGGGCTTGTCTTTATCCTGAATGCTGCCGTAGTTGCGTAAATCTTCGTGCAGTTCTTTGGCGTCTTTTAAGATTTCGGCAGTGGTTTTTTCTTCGTCCGTCTGTTCTTTCAAGATGTTTTTGGTGTAATACTCGCCAATGTTCTTTTCATTGAACAGGGTGAAGGTTTCCACATCTTCCAGTTCTTTATAGCCGCCGCGCTCGTCAATAAAGAGCGGTGAAATTTTGTGGCGTTTTTCGTTGCCCGATACGCCGATGGCGATGATTTTCTTGTAGCTGGTATTTTTCGCCAAATGGATACCGTAATGCAGCGCACCGTTTACGGCAAAATCTTTGACGCTGGCGGCGGTCTGGCAAATTAAGTCATTATCGTCGTGTTTGATGTGGTTGGCGGTCTCGGCTTTGTCTTCAATAACAATCACAAAATCTTTCACAACGCCGCAGTATTCAGGATAGCCCGCCTTGCCTGTTTGCGCTTTAGAAGCGGTTTTTAATGCTTTGTCCAGTTCGGCAATATCGCTGCCTTGCGGGCATAAATCCAGTTCTGCTTCTTTGAGCAGATCATAAACCCAAAGATCGGTTTTGATTTCTTTTTTAGCCATATTTGGTTTCTCAAATCGATATTAAATATTATTAAGAAATGTATGGATTATTGTAACATGGGGTGGTAGGCGAAATAATTTTAGTTTTGCAGTTCTATTTCATCATTTCTTATTTGGAAAATATGTTGTTCATAAATTGAGATTTATTGCTTAATCATTTATCCGTACAATCCGCCTCATCAAATATTTTAAGGAGGCAATGATGAAAAAAATGCCTGTATTGTTTGTCGGGCATGGTAGTCCGATGAATGTGTTGGATAAGGAAAATCCGTTCAACCAAAATCTCAGCCTGATTACGCAAAAGTTTGCCAAACCCAAAGCGATTTTGATGATTTCGGCGCATTGGTACAGCAGCCGTTTGCAGGTTACATCGGGTGAACATCCCGAAATGATTTACGATTTTTACGGATTTCCTGAAGAGCTGAGCCAAGTGCAGTATCCGGCGCCCGGTTCGCCCGAATTGGCGGAGCAGGTGCGCTCGTTATTGCAGCCGGAAAATGTCGGACTGAACCCGACACGCGGTTTTGATCATGGTGCGTGGGCGGTGTTGAAATTTCTGTATCCTGATGCTGATATTCCTGTGGTACAACTCAGCCTGAACCGTTTGCAGTCGGCGGAATGGCATTTCAATTTGGCGAAAAAATTATCCGCCTTGCGCGAACAGGGTGTGTTGATTATCGGCAGCGGCAATATTATTCATAATCTGAGCGTGATGAGCAGGGCGCATATCAATCAAATCGGCGCGGGTTATGATTGGGCGTTTGCGTTCCGCGAAGCGGTCAATCAGGCGATTGTCGAGCGGGATGACGATACTTTGATTCATTACGAACGTCTGGGCGAAAAGGCGATGCTCTCCGTGCCGACGCCGGATCACTATCTGCCTTTTCTTTGCATCATGGCATTGCGCGAGCCGGATGATGCCATTACGTTTTTCAACGACAACCTTGTCGCCGGTTCGCTCAGTATGACTTCGCTTTTAGTGGGGTAAAAGAAAAAATATGGCAACGCTATTTCGGTCAGGTTATGATTTAATACAGCATATTTGATTGAAAATGCTAGGTTTATTGACGAGGGCTGTTTTTTTCAGTCAAAGAAACCAGTGCATCAGTTGGTTAAAAGGTCGTCTGAAAACCTGATTGGGCGTTTTCAGACGACCTTTGCTTTGCCGGTCAAGATTCGGGCTGTTTACGGACGGTTGGCTGCTATATGGTAGCGCGTTTCAAATGCGGCTTCTTCTCCCGCGTTCAGCTTGATTAACCCTAAGCTGTTGTTAAAACAGTCGGGTGCGCCGCTGAGGTTTTCGATGGCGATGGTGTCGCGGGTCGATGGGGTGAAGATTTGCAGGTAGGGATAGGAGGTGTCGGGGTAAATGCTCAGGGTCAGTCCGTTGCCTGAGAGCGTGCAGGCGGCGGGTTTGCTACGTGCCAAGACAAAGCTGTTGTCCAATTCGATGCCTGCCAGGCTTGAGGTCGTCTGAAAACGGGAGTCGTCAATGATGCTGCCGTCGGGAACCAAATCGGCATCGAAGCCTAAGCGTTTGCTGCTGTCGATTTCCATCGACCAATCGTCGGTTTTGCCGCCGAGTGTGAAATAGGGGTGCCAGCCGTCTGCGAGCGGCATGGCGGTTGTGCCTTGGTTGCGGACGGTGGAGCGGATGCTTAAGCCGTCTGCGCTGAGGCGGTAGCGGACGGTCAGGCTGAAGGGGAAGGGATAGCCGCTGTCGTCTTGCGCGTAATCTGCACGGATTTCGACTTCGGCGGATTGGCTGTCGGCGTGGCTGTTGACGAGGGCGAACTCGCGGTCATACATCAAACCATGTGCCGCGTGTTCGGCGAGTTTGAATTTGCCGCACTGATATGCTTTGCCGTCAAAGCTGTATTTGCCGTGGCGCAGGCGGCAGGCGTACGGGCTGAGCTTGCCGCTGCGGAACCATTCGGTCAGGCTCTCGCGGGCGTGTTGCGGGGTGTCGTAGGCTTTGACGATGTTGAACCACGTGCCGTCGGGGCGGCGGATTTCGTAGCGGTTGAGCAGCCCGCCGTAGAGATAAATTTCCGCGCGCAAATCGGCTGAGGCGAGCAGCAGGTGGTCGTTGTCGGTTTTGAGTGTGAACATGAAGCGGCTCCTGATGGTGGTTGAGACAGGGTGTATAAAAGGTCGTCTGAAAAGTTTTCAGACGACCTTTTGAGATTTTACTCTTTAACTAAAGGACCTGATGTTCCTCCGTGTCCGGCGGCGGTACGTACCAGTTGGAGAAATTCGGACTTCAGGCCGAACGGGTCATCGCCTTGGACTTTTTGTGCCATGTTTTCGATGTCTCTCCAACTGAGTTTGCCGTTGTATTCGCCGCCGCGCAGGGCTTGGGCATAGGAAGCGGCGGCAAGGGCGAGCAGGGTGTCTTTGTCGGCTTGGTCAAGCGGTTTGCTGCCGATGGGGACGGCTTGCTGCATCAATTGGCTGTCTTTTTGTCCAGGCAGTTTGTAGCGCACTTTGACAAAGGCGTATTCGTTTTTGCTGCCTTTAGCGGCTGGGGCTTTTTGATAGCGTGATTCTTCAAGCCAGCCGTGTTTGCCCTGCGGGATGATTTCATAGATGGCAGTCACGCTGTGGCCTGCGCCGATGTCGCCCGCATCTACTCTGTCGTTGTTGAAGTCTTCATTGCGCAGGGTGCGGTTGGTATAGCCGACCAAGCGGTATTCTTTGACGGTGGCGGGGTTGAATTCGACTTGGATTTTGACATCCTGCGCTACGGTGGCGAGTGTGGAGGTCAGCTGCTGTTGCAGGACTTTTTTCGCTTCTTTTTCGTTGTCGATGTAGCTGTAATTGCCGTCGCCCGCATCGGCAATTTGTTCCATCATGTCTTCGTTGTAGTTGCCCATGCCGAAGCCCAAGGTACTGAGTGAAACGCCGCTTTTACGTTTTTCGGCAACCATGGATTTGAGGGTTTCGGTGTCGGATACACCAACGTTAAAGTCGCCATCGGTCGCCAGTAGGATGCGGTTGATGCCGTTGGGTACGAAGGCTTTTTGCGCTTGCTCATAAGCCATTTGCAGTGCGGATTCGCCGTCTGTCGCGCCGCCTGCACGCAGTTTGTCGATGGCGTTCAGGATGGTTTCTTTATCTGCACCTGAGGTGGGCGGAAGCACTAGATCCTCGCCTGACGCATAGGTAATCAGGGTCACTTTGTCTTGCGGGCGCAGTTGTCGGGTCAGGATGCGTAGGGTTTCTTGAACCAGCGGCAGTTTGTTTTCCTCCCCCATACTGCCGGATACATCCACAAGGAAAACGAGGTTGGCAGGCGGCAGGTCTTTTTTCGCGGTGTCTTGAGCCTGTATGCCGATTTTGATGAGTTTGGCTTCCGGTTGCCATGGAGAATCAATGGTTTCAGTGTGAACGGCAAATGGACGGTCGTCGGTAGGCAGTGGATAGTTGTAGGGGAAATAATTGACGATTTCCTCAATCCGTACAGCGTCTTTGGGCGGCTGTTCGCCATTGGTCAGGAATCGGCGGACGTTGGCGTAGCTTCCGGTATCGACATCGATGCTGAATGTGGATACAGGCTCTTGGGCAACGGATTTGACCGGTTGGTCGGGTTGGTCTTGGTAGCGTTCGGTGTTTTCTGCAAGAGGCAGATTTTCTTCAGCAACGGCGGCAGTAGACAGTGCTGCGTTGGGTGGACTCTGAAGACTTTCAGGTGAAGAACTTGAGTGTTCGAGTGGACCGGAACACGCGGCCAAAGCTGCTAACGTGAGTATGGAAACGGTTTTTAGAAAAAAACGGGGCATGATTCAAGCTCCATAGAAATATCACATGCTGATTGTTAAAAGTATTGATAGCAGTGTATTGGCAGATTCAACGATAGCGCAGGGTCACTTTTTATTTGGATTTTAATGTGTGAATAGTGGGTTAAGTTTAAATCAGGACAAGGCGGAGCAATGCGGTACTGGTCTAAACTTAACCCACTATGTTTATGACTTAGGCAAGATTTTGTCGGGCTGAGACGATTTTGTAAAGGCCTCGGCCCCGATTTATCTTACATTAACTTTTCTTCCGACGGCGTTCGCCCGGCAGCAGCATGTCCGCCCATTTGATGATGTTGGCGACTTCGGCGGGGTTAAGTTCGTAGAACTGTCCGCGTTTGAGGCGGTTGGGCAGGCCGATGGGGCCGAAGCCGACGCGCACGAGGCGGCTGACGGTGAGGCCTTGGCTTTCGAATATGCGGCGCACTTCGCGGTTGCGGCCTTCTTTAATCACGACGTTGTACCATTTGTTTGCGCCTTCGCCGCCTTGTTCGTAGATGCGTTC
>CAUSOO010000082.1:0-9763 GCA_963533245.1 uncultured Neisseria sp. | reverse complement strand
GTACTGTCTGCGGCTTCGTCGCCTTGTCCTGATTTAAATTTAATCCACTATATATGCGGATTTTGCTGTTTGTGAGTAGATACAGTTAGCCGCTGTTTTAATTTGGTTTCGTGTAATTATACCCTAAATAAATTATTTTGCCCATTAGTCATAAAAGATTATTGTGGAAGACAATAGGGAGGATAGGCTATGGAGGCTCAGTTTGATGGAAAAATGAAATATTAATTTGGCAAAAAGGTCGTCTGAAAATGTTCAGACGACCTTTTGACTACGCTAGTTCAAACTTATTTCGCCAATTCGGCACGCAGTTTGTGGGTAACGTTCATCATCACTTGGAGTTGTTCCAGAGTTTCTTTCCAACCGCGTGTTTTCAGACCGCAGTCCGGGTTCACCCACAGGCGTTCAACCGGTACGACTTCGATGGCTTTACGCAACAGGTGTTCTACTTCGGCTTCTGTCGGTACGCGCGGGCTGTGGATGTCGTAAACGCCCGGACCAATGTCATTCGGGTATTTGAATTCGCCGAACGCGGTCAAGAGTTCCATGTCGGAACGTGAAGTCTCGATAGTGATGACGTCGGCGTCCATAGCTGCGATGGCGGGCAGGATGTCGTTGAACTCGGAGTAGCACATATGGGTGTGGATTTGTGTGCTGTCTTCGCAACCGCTGGAGGACAGGCGGAAGGATTCGCCGGCCCAGTTCAGGTAGGCATCCCAATCGGCGCGTTTCAAAGGCAGGCCTTCACGGATGGCAGGTTCGTCGATTTGGATGACTTTGATGCCTGCTTTTTCCAGATCCAATACTTCGTCGTTCAGAGCCAGTGCGATTTGTTTGCACACGGTAGCGCGTGGAATGTCGTTACGGACGAAAGACCATTGCAGGATGGTTACGGGGCCGGTCAACATGCCTTTCATCGGGCGTTTGGTCAGGCTTTGTGCGTAAGTAGACCAAGCGACAGTCATGGCTTCTGGGCGGCTTACATCACCGAAGATAATCGGTGGTTTCACGCAGCGCGAACCGTAGCTTTGTACCCAGCCGTATTGGGTGAATGCAAAACCGCTCAGCAGCTCGCCGAAGTATTCGACCATGTCGTTACGCTCGGCTTCGCCGTGTACCAGTACGTCCAAGTCCAGTTTTTCTTGCTCTTCAACCACCAAGGCGATTTCTTTTTTCATCGCGGCTTCGTAATCGGCGGCAGACAGTTCGCCTTTTTTGAAGGCTGCACGTGCTTGGCGGATTTCAGTGGTTTGTGGGAAAGAACCGATGTTGGTCGTCGGCAGCAGAGGCAGGTTCAACCATGCTTGTTGCGCTTTGATGCGGTCGGCAAACGGTGATTTGCGTTGGTCTGCGTTGGCAGGCAGGTCGGCAAGGCGTTTGGCGACGTCTGCGCGATGGATTTCGCTGCTGTTGGCGCGCGAATCGGCGGCAGCTTGGCTGGCGGCGAGTTCTTCTGCAACCGAATCGCGACCTTCGTTCAATGCGGCTTTCAGAACGCGCAATTCTTGAGTTTTTTGCAGGGTAAATGCCAACCAAGAGTAGAGGTCGGGTTTGTTGGCTTTCAGTTTTTCTTCAACTGACAAGTCAAATGGGGTGTGCAGCAGCGAGCAAGAGCTGGAAATCCACAAACGGTCGCCCAGTTTGGCTTTCAGAGGCTCGACAGTTTCCAAAACTTTGTTCAGGTTGGCGCGCCAGATGTTGCGGCCGTCGATAACGCCGGCAGACAGGACTTTGTCGTAGTCGGCAAATGCGTCCAGTTGTTCGGGAGCGCGTACCAAGTCGATGTGCAGGCCGTCAACGGGCAGGGCTTTCAACAATGCGGCGTGTTCGGCAACAGAACCGAAGTAAGTGCTCAACAGGATTTTGGCGTTTACTTTACTCAAAGTGGCGTAAACGTCTTTGTAGGCTTCCACCCATTCTTTAGGCAGGTCAACAGCCAAAGCAGGCTCGTCGATTTGAATCCATTCGGCACCGGCTTCAACCAAAGCGTTTAGGATTTCAACGTAAACGGGCAGCAGTTTTTGCAACAGGCTCAGGCGGTTGAATTCGACTGCGCCTTTTTCTTTACCGACCCACAGGAAGGTCAGCGGGCCGACGATGGTCGGTTTGGCTTTCAGACCGAGGGCTTGGGCTTCTTTCAGTTGTTGAACGTAGTGTTTGGCGTTCGCTTTGAATTCGGTATCGGCGTGAAATTCAGGCACCAGATAGTGATAGTTGGTGTCGAACCATTTGGTCATTTCGATGGCGAATTGGTCTTTGTTGCCGCGAGCCAGTTGGAAGAATTGTTCCAAAGACAGGTTTTGGCTGTCGAAGCCGAAACGGGCGGGAATCGCGCCGGTAGCGACTTGCAGGTCGAGGATGTGGTCGTAGAAAGTGAAATCGCCTACGGCAACGTAATCGGCGTTGGCAGCGGCTTGGTGTTTCCAGTTTTTCTCGCGCAGGTCTTTGGCGACGTCGAGCAGCTCTTGTTCGCTGATTTCTTTGCGCCAGTATTTTTCTTGGGCGAATTTCAATTCACGGAAGGCGCCGACACGCGGGAAGCCTGAGAAATGTAATGTTGTCATGTTGAACTCTCCAGTTGGATTTTGTAAGGACCGGTTCAATCCGAATCGGTCGGTATTGTAAATCAGAATAGGGCAGATGGGGCGGCGTTTTGTTTTTCAGACGACCCCTGAGGTCGTCTGAAATCGTTTTCGGCTTTAAGGACGCACGCCTAAAATATGGCAGATGGCGTAAGTTAGCTCGCTGCGGTTGAGCGTGTAGAAGTGGAAATCTTTCACGCCTTCGCGGGACAGGACTTTGACCATGTCGATGGCGATACTTGCCGCCACCAGATTGCGTGTGCCTTGGTCGTCGTCCAAGCCTTCATACATTTGCGACAGCCATTTCGGGATTTTGACGTTGGTTACTTGCGCCATTTTGCCGAGCTGCTTGAAGTTGGTAACAGGCAGGATGCCGGGAACGATTTCGACGTCAATGCCCAACATCACACAGCGGTCGCGGAAGCGCAGGTAGCGTTCTACGTCGAAGAAGAATTGGGTGATGACATGGTTTGCGCCCGCATCGATTTTGCGCTTCAGATTGATCAGGTCGGCTTGTGCGGATTTCGCTTCGGGATGCACTTCGGGGTATGCCGCTACGGAGATGTCGAAGTCGGCGACAGAGCGCAGGAGTTTGACCAAATCTTCGGCGTAAAACGGTTTTTTCTCATAACCGGGTGGCTCGTCGCCACGCAGGGCGACAATACGGCGGATGCCGCTGTCCCAATAGTCTTTGGCGATTTGGCGCAATTCGTCGGGAGAGGCGTCGATGCCGGTCAGGTGCGGCGCGGCTTCCAAGCCGGTTTCCTGTTGGATGCGTTTGACGATGCTATGCGTACGGTCGCGTTCGCCGGAGTTTGCGCCGTAAGTTACGGAAACGAATTTGGGATGAAGGGTTTGCAGGCGATGGATGGAGTCCCACAGCATGGTTTCCATTTGTTCGTTTTTCGGCGGGAAAAATTCGAACGAAACGTTGATGTCGCCTTTCAAATCGGAAAGGCTGTTGTTTAACGCATTGATTTCTTTTGCGTAACTCATTGGCTGTGTACCTCGGTTGTCTTTTTTAAACGTTTTCAGGCTTGTATGATAAATTTGCCTTGTGTATGAGTCAAATTCAAAATTTTCAGAAAGTTTATGAATTATTTTAATGTGGTTGCCATTATGCTTGCCTCTATTCATATGATGGCAAGCCGGCGAGAAAATACATATTCAGATATGTGGGAATATCTTGAAATTAAATGAATTTCAATACTTGGTATTCTTGTTGGTAAAGCAAAAGCAATAAGATGTTTTGTGCTTGAGTTGGCTATCAACCCATTCAAACGTCGTCTGAAAAATTTTCAGACGATATCTTGGTTTTTAGCTTGCAAATGATGTTGCCTCACTCAGCCTCTTCAATCCATGCCTGTTGTACGGCTTCGAGGATGCGTTCGCCGCAGCGTGCGGGATCGTCGTCGAAGTCGGGCAGCGCCATAATCAGGTCGCGCAGTTGGGTGAAGCGAACGGTTTTCGGGTCGATGCTGTCGCCGTGCAGGTCGTAGAGTTCCTCAGCGATGCGTTGGGTGTCTGTCCATTTCATGATGTCGTTCCTTTTGGAGTGTCCGAATGGTTTGATTCGGGATGGCTTGTTTAGGTGTTAATGCTTTGGGGGAAATTCGTGTCGGCGATGATTAATGCGTCCGAAATCGCATATGGTATTTTCCTGTGTAATATTTTCAAGGCGTACGTTAATACATTTTTCTGACTTTCACTAAGGAAAATTTACACTTTGTCATGCAACCAAATCATTTGGAATGGTTCTTAAAGAAATCCATTATAGTATGAATAACAGGAAAATCGATGAACAACGCACTCAATGCCAAATTATCCAAACTTATTTACGCGCTCGCCTCCGATGATCCTAATTATCTTGCTAAAGCGGGGGTGTTCGACCGCCTGCTGCTGCTTATCCGCGAGCTTTATCAGATGCTGGACGATAGTGAGGGGCTGAAGCGGCTTTCGCTGCGCCTCCGTTATGGCAAGCGTTACGGCATGATTGCTTTGGATGCCGCCGCGCCGGGCGAAGATGCGGGTGCTTTGCGTTTGAAACGCTGGATGGTGTATTCGCGTATTGCGGAACGCATTGTCGGCTGCGGCAACGACGTGTCTGTGGCGCTTGACGATATGGTGGTGGAAAACGAAGAAGCAAAACAACGTTATATGGATGCCGCAAACGAAATCATCAAACGCTTCGGCTTGGCGGGATATGTACCCGAACCGCCGAAATCCGTCACAACCGCAACAAAAAACGAACCGGCACCGAAGCCCGAACCTAAGAGCATCATTACCCGTCATGGCAGCAGCCTCAGTATGCTGAACGCCAAAGGCAGAGTGGAAAATTACCCTGTTGCGCAAACCGTCGCTTCGATGAAAGTATCCCGCTTAAGGTTTGTCGTTCCACGTTCCAAATAAACGATTTGGCAGCGATTTGACGGAAGGTCGTCTGAAAACGGTCGGTAAGGCAGTTTCAGACGACTTTTTGTTTGCTCAAAATTTGGCAGGGGTCGTCTGAACATTGCTGTATCCGTTTCAGACGACCTCTTCGCATCAATGATCTTCGCGCGCGTGGTTGATGGTGTATTTGGGGATTTCCACCACCAAGTCTTCGTCGGCAACCACTGCCTGACAGCTCAGGCGCGAGTCGGCTTCCAAGCCCCATGCTTGGTCGAGCAGGTCTTCTTCCAGCTCGCTCGGCTCTTCCAAACTGTCGAAGCCTTTGCGGATGATGACGTGGCAAGTGGTGCAGGCACAGGATTTTTCACAGGCGTGATCGACTTCGATGTCGTGGTCGAGCAGTACGTCAAGGACGGTTTTGCCTTCGGGCGCGTCTTCAATGACTGCGCCTTCGGGGCATAATACGGCGTGTGGGAGTACGGTGATTTTGGGCATTTTTATTATCTCTTGTAATGAGTGGTTTGATAATGGTGGGGTTTAACAATAGTCTGTGTTCTATGTCCATTCGAATGTAAATAATGCAATCCGGCTGACGGGTTCGTAGAGCAGAATTACGTCATCTGCTCCGTTGGAGTATCCATATCCTGAGCATGAGGCAATATGGTAGAAAGGATTACCCTGGTGTTCTATGAATACGTTCCAATCCTTGTCTTCTTTTAGAGTGAAGGCGGGAGGAATGGGACTAGTATCTACCCAATTTCCACCTTTAATCACTCCGCCTAATCTATCAAGATATAGACCAAAATAGGTATTATCGTAAGGCTCGTCGCCGTACCGCCCCTCTCGTTTTTCAAAATCTGATTTGTTCTCTTGATAGATTTGAACAGATTCATCGAAATACTTCAGTGCTTCTTGATAAAACTCTTCTTTACACTTTTCCAGAATGTGTTTGTTTTCAAAAGCATTGGGATCGAAATCGGCGCAAAGTATTTGTTTTAAGTTCTCTCTGTATTGAGGACTGCGGGTGAAATAGCCTTCTTCTCCCAAAAATTCATATTTGTTATCGTCTGTCAAACGGAAAGCCAGCCAGTTTTCACCAATAAATTTATTGTGGTAAGCGGGTGTGCAGCCACCTATATTGTATCCATAAGGTTCGATTGGGTTGATAAGATGGACGATTGTGCCACTCCATTCTGTTTTAAATTCTCCCAAATCTATACTCATCATGGGTAGGAAATGATTTTTTAGCCATGGCTGTTTTTCACAGAATACAGTTTCCGGTTCTGCAAAAGCAATGAGATTTTCATTGAGTTCGTTGACTTTTTCCTTGAATGGGAGATTTGTAAGTTTGTTCATGGTTTGCTCGTGCTGGGTTGGTCATTATAGTGGATTAAATTTAAATCAGGACAAGGCGACGAAGCCGCAGACAGTACAGATAGTACGGAACCGATTCACTTGGTGCTTCAGCACCTTAGAGAATCGTTCTCTTTGAGCTAAGGCGAGGCAACGTCGTACTGGTTTAAAGTTAATCCACTATATTTCAGACGACCTTTTGTGATGAAAGGGTCGTCTGAAACCGTTTATAACACGATGCCTTTGTTTTTTAAATTTTCCAGACATTCGTCCAGATAAGCATCATCGTGTTCGGGGTAAATCGGCGAATCGGCGGCTTCGATATCGTGTGCGGGATAAGGGGCAACCGCTTTGCCGCGGTACAGCGGGTCTTTCCACAACGGGTCGGGTTTGTAGCCGCGTTTTTCCATTTCTTCCATAATCAGCGCGTGATACAGATAGAGCTTGTCAGGCGAATGGGTGAAGACGTAATTCACCGTCGCGTGCGGCCTGCCCCAGCCTGCTCCGCGCAGGGCGGCACATTCGCGGTGTTGCCCTAAAAGCTGGGCGCGGGGGAGTAGCGGGATGAGGGTTTGGTGCCAGAGTCTCATGTTCGGTAGGTTGGAGGTCGTCTGAAATTGTATCTTGGTTTCAGACGACCTTTTGTTTAGTGGGGTGGTTCAAATATCTTGATGACTGTTTGTCGGTCAAGAAGGTGCGCGGCATTGAGTATGGTCAGTCTTTATGTTGTGCCGCCATTCTTGCTTTCTTGGCTGCCGCCTGAATTTTTCTGTCGCGTCGCCACAGGCGGTAAAAAGGAGGCGCTAAGGTTAAGAGTAAGACAATTAAGGTAGCTTTTATTCCTGCTGATAGTCGTCTGTCAAGCGTATCTAATGTATAAGATAAAGGTTCTACATGTCCTTCTGTCAAACGGTAGTGATTGGTTTGTGTTTTAAATAAATCATAAAAAATGAACTTGTATTCTTGAGAATTTACCTGTTTTAAATCACAACCGCTTTTCGTATGCGGGAGGCAATTCAGGTCTTTAAGGCTTTTTGTGCAAATCTTGTCCTTATCAGCGTTGAACTCATCCCATCGTTTCACGGTACAACTATTGCTGCCTGTTGTGAGAACGGGTATTTGAAACGAGGGGTTTACTTTGCTGTCTTGAGTATAAGTTTCGCGTTCGGGTGGTAAAAAATGAAACACAGCGTTTCCGACTAGAATAGATACGGTCAATCGCCAAACGAGAAACCAAACGACACTTAGTATTCTCAGTATTATTAGTCGAAATCGATTAGACATTTTTTACTGTTCTTTCTTTTTTAGACGGCTTCATTTCATCAATGCACAGGTCGTCTGAAAGTGTGTTTCGGTTTTCAGACGACCTATGGTTTAGTGGCGTGGTTCGAGTATCTCGATGACGTTTTGCCAGTCCATAAGGCGGGCAAAGTCTAGGGCGGTCAGTCCTTCTTGCGTGGTGGCGGCCGGGTCTGCACCCAATTCGAGCATGGCTTTGACCAGGGGCGCGTTGCCTGCGATGGCTTCGTGATGGAGCGGTGTGTAGCCGTCTTCGTCTTGCTCGCGCAGGTAATCCGGGTTTTGTGCCAGCTGTTGGCGGAAGTCGTCCAGACAGTTTCGGCACATCGGATGTTCGTCCAGATTTTCGGGGTGTTCTTTTTCTTCGTAAACCAGCAAGATTTCTTCGGGATCGCCAAAGTCGATTCCCCATGCGGCATCGTGTTCTGCGCGCTCTTGCGGCGTCATTTGGATGCGGACTGCCTGTACGGTGAAGCCGCCGTAGGGGATGCCGTTACACAGGAATATCCAGTCGCTGATATCGTCAACCGGAACGCAGACGCTTTCGCCTTGTTCTACATTGGTCAGGTCGTTGGGTTCATTGACCAGCGTGCCGTAAATGTGGAGGCCGTCGAAGTAGATGTCGTTTATCCACATATGTTCGCAAATTTCGCCGTCTTCGCTGTCTTGGCAAAAAGGTACTTTGACCATAGCAAAATCCAAGGCAGGTATGATGCGGCGGTTTTCCCAATACAGCTCGCGCCAGAAATATTTGAATGTGGAACGTGCCTGTTCGAAGGCGCGGTTCATGAGTTCATTTTCCTGATCAATACCGTAAACAATGGATTCGCTCATGGGATTCTCCTAAGGTCAAAGTGGATGCGGGTCGTCTGAACGGGACTGCCGGTGTGTTTTCAGACGACCTGATGCTTTATTGGACTAATATGCTGCCCCAGCCGTCGTAGTCGCCGTTGTTTTCTTGGGCGATATCAATCAACGCCCATGTGTCGTTGTCGATGTCGGTAAGCGGGGCGTTTTTGGAAAGTTGCAGGCGGTAGCTCGGGTGGTCTTCTTCCTGCTCGATGCGGCCGCTGTCGCTGACGGTATAGCCTAATGTGCCGACTTTGGCGGCTGCGGCGTTCAGGTCGGCTTCGGTGTGGAAAAACAGCCAGTGGTCGATGGGGCGGGGCTTATCGAGGCGGTCGCCGTCTTGTCGGAAACGGCGTAAAACCTGTTCGTTGCGGATGGCTTGCAACTCGTAGCTGTCCGGATACAGGAATTCTTGATAAAACGACCATTCGGCATCTTCGCTGATTGTGATGTCGCAAACACGGTCGTTTTGTGTCAGCAAGGTACGGCAGGCTTGGGCGAAGGTTTCGGCATCGCGGCTGTAAAAATGCCAATTTGCCGCGCCGTTTGTGGTGACTATGCCTGCGGGAATGTTGTTGTTGCCCGCCAGTCGGTCGATTTGGTCTTCGATGTCGTAAACCGCTTCGCTTTCTTCGGGCGTCGGGAAGCCGTGTTCGTTGGTTTGTTCCAATTTCATACTGACGCGCACATGCTGCGGATACTCTGCCAGCGGCGCGACTTCGATTAAGGCAAGGTTGATGCGTAAGGCGGCGGGGGCGTCGCCAATGCGGCTGAAATAGACGTTCCAGTCTTGGGGGATGGAGGGGTTTTGCATGGGATGGGGTCGTCTGAAAAATAGTGTTTAAATTTTTTCAGACGACCTTTGTGTCTTTCGAGGTCGTCTGAAACTGTTTGCCGTCAAATATCGTCCACACTTTGCCCTGTCAGCGCACGTTGGATGTTGCGGTTCATGCGTTTGGCGGCAAAGTTGTCGGTGCTGCGGCTGAGTTTGGCGACGGCGGAGCGGATGTCTTCGGCGTTGCCGTCTTTCAGACGACCTTGCAAATCGGCGATGTCTTGCTGGATTTGTGCAAGCTCTTCGGCATCCAGCAAATCGCTATCCAACTCAAGGGCGGCGTTGACGGCGTCGGTCAGGCTTTCGGCTTCGACGACGGCTTCGGCGCGGGCGCGTGCCGCCATGTCTTCGGCGGCGTTGCTCATGCTGTCTTTGAGCATTTGGGTAATGGTGTCGTCGTCCAAGCCGTAGGAAGGTTTGACTTCGATTTGCGCCTGTACGCCGGTGCTTTGTTCTT
>CAUSOO010000081.1:0-9901 GCA_963533245.1 uncultured Neisseria sp. | reverse complement strand
CTGAAGCACCAAGTGAATCGGTTCCGTACTATCTGTACTGTCTGCGGCTTCGTCACCTTGTCCTGATTTAAATTTAATCCACTATATAAGGAGAAGACGCGATGTCGTCCTAATGAATTTCATTTGCCAAAAAATAAAGCGGTCGTTCATGTAGCAAATACAGAACGACCGCTTGAGTTCAGCACCATTTTAGATTGTCTTCGGCAGCAAACAACTAAGGGTCTGCTGTCTTAATGATTCATTGCATGAATATATAGAAGACAAATCATGCGATACTGTTATTCAAGGGTTTATTTTTTCTCTTTCGGCATTTGAGATACCAAGGACAGATTCACATCCAAGCCTTCGATTTGGAAGTGAGGACGGGCAAACAGACGGACTTTGAAGAAGCCGGGGTTGTCTTCGATATCTTCAACCAAGACTTTGGCTTCACGCAGAGGATGTGTTGCCTGCAACTCGTCGCTTGGATCTGTCATTTCAGTAACCAATGTATTGATCCAAGTGTTCAATTCCAATTCGAGCATACGGCGGTCTTTGGTTGTACCAATGTTTTCGCGTTGGATCAGCTTGAGATAGTGAGCCAGACGGGAAAGCAAGAAAACGTAAGGCAAACGGGCATTGATTCGGCTGTTTGCAGTCGCTTCTTTGGTTTCGTAGAGCGCAGGTTTTTGCGCTGAGTTGGCCGAAAAGAAGCAGGCGTAATCGCGGTTTTTATAGAAAGACAGCGGTACGAAACCCAAATTGGCAAATTCAAATTCGCGGGTTTCGGGAATCAGGACTTCGGTAGGGATTTTTACTTGATTGCCGGTACCCAAATCATACATATGGATAGGCAAGTCTTCGATCAGACCACCGGCTTGTGGTCCGCGGATTTGAACGCACCAGCCGTTGTTGATGAAGCTGCGAACCATGTTGGCAGCGAAGGCAAAGGATGCGTTTGCCCATAAGTAACGATCGTGTTCGGTGCCTTTAACTTGTTCTTCGTAATTGAAGCTGCGTACAGGAACTGTATCGCTACCGTAAGGCAGACGGGCAAGGAAGCGGGGCAGGGTCAGGCCGATATAGCGCGCATCATCGGTTTCGCGGAAGCTTTTCCATTTGATGTATTCGGCACGATCCATATAGTTCGCCAAATCCTGAATGCCGGCGACTTCTTCCATGCTTTCTTTACCGAAGAAAGATGGGCCGACAGAGCCGATGAATGGCATGTGTGCAGAAGCGGAGACGCGCGAAATATTGCGCAGCAAAGCCATGTCTTGCGGGCTGCGGTCAAATTCGTAGTTGGAGATGACTGCGCCGATAGGTTCGCCGCCCGGGGTGTCGTATTCGTTGCTATAGGTGTGGCGATACAGTCCGCTTTGGACGATTTCAGGGGCATCTTCAAAGTCTTGAATCAAGTCTTCTTTGGAGACGTCGAGGATTTCGATTTTAACGTTGTGACGGAAGTCTGTACGGTCAACCAAGAATTTCAGACCGCGCCATGCAGATTCGATTTTTTGGAATTCTTCGTTATGGAGGATTTCATCTAATTGGCGGCTGAGCTGTTCGTCAATGCGTGCGATGTGGTAGTCCAACAGGCTTTTGTCGAGGCGTTCTACTTTTTGAGATGAGTCTTGAATCATCTTTAAAAATACGCTGACCGCCGCTGCGATGCGTTCATCCGCAGAGGCTTCGGACATTTTTTCGGCGCTTTGGAACTGTTCGATGTCGATGACGGAGTCGACGGCGTTTAAATTGATTTTTTGGCACAGCGCTTCATAAACACTGGCTGTGTTTTCTTGTTCTATAACGGTTGTTTGGGCTTCTTGGCGTTTTTGCATATTTTAAATCCTTACGGGTGTTTTCAGACGACCTTGTGTTTTATTTGTTAACAGGTGCAATTTTTTCGAGGCGGTCGCGCAGTTCGGCAGACAGATTTTCGTCACGCAAGATGGTTTCCAGTTCGCGACGGAATGCAGAATCGTCCAACAGGTTGGATTTCAAGTCACGGAGCAGGTTGCGCATAGCCAATAAAGCGCGCAGCTCGGGAACATTTTGTGCAATTTGTTCCGGATGGAAATCCCGCATAGATTTGAAATTCAAATTGATGTTCATCTCGCCGCCGGCAGGGGAGAGGGTGTTTTTCACAGTCAGGTTGGCTTTAGGATTAAAGTCGGACAATACGGAATCAAAGTTGTTTTTGTTGATATTGACTTTTTCTTTTTCGGCAAGGTCGCGTTTGTCTTGACCATTGCTGTAATCACCGGTGACTAAAAGTTTGAGCGGAAGCTCGACTTTTTTCTGTGCGCCTCCGGTATGGAGGTCTAGTTTGATATTGATACGTGAAGGTGGAACTTCGTTTTGGAAACTTTTGCTCACGGCTAATCCTATTCTCTGTTATGTGTTGAAGGGAAAATCTTTCGTTTCAAATGAAATATAAATACTAAATTTGGATATATTTCTATCTAAATAGTATAAATGTTAGGTATACTGTTGTCTATTGCATTCAAAATTTATCTGACAAAAGGTATTTAAAAGGTATAAACAGTGAAATTTCATAAACCATTATGGGAAGAGGGTGTCTTGCTCTCTCCTCAGCACTTCCAACAACAAAACGTTTTTAATAGTTACATTTATGCAACAGTAATAAAATTGATGGGCGAATTCAAGTGGGGATGTTTTCGTTGCGAGTTCGACCAGCAGACGCTTGAATTAGGAAAAATTAAATTGGATGAGCTTCAGGCCTGCCTGCCGGACGGAACTCTAATCGACTTGCAGTCGGGCAGTGGCTCTGTTGAAGTTCGTGATATTAATAGCCTGCCTATGAGAGCGCGAAATACAGTGCTGTTGGCTCTCCCGGTTTATCAAGCGCATGTACCGAATTTGGTGGATGAAAACGGGGCTGGAAATACCCCCAGACGGTTTGTGAAAAAGTTCGAGCAAGTTGAGGATTTATTTTCCGCTGAGGAGGCAGAACTTGCCGTTGAGCAATTAAATTTACAAATTCGTTTTGATTTCGAGGATAATGACGATTACATTACATGCCCCATCGGCGTAGTGGAAAAAAACGAGAATGGGGCATTGATTTGGTCTAAAGACTACATCCCTCCATTATTGTCGATTACAGGTTCGGAAGTTTTACTTTCATGTCTGAATAGAATCACTTTGCTGGTGTTGTCCCGTATAGATAACTTATCTGCCCGCCGCCGGGCGCGTAGTGAAAATACGGTCGATTTTTCTGTGTCTGACTCGACCTTGTTCTGGTTCTTGCACGGATTAAATACGATTTATCCTGAATTGAAACATTTGAATGATTATCCGCAGCAACATCCAGAGGAGCTTTATAAACTCTTAGTGCGTCTGCTTGGTATGTTGTATACATTCAGGGTGAGTGAATCTGTGAATGAGATGGAACCATACGATCATTTTGATCTGTTTGGAACCTTCAACCGTTTGGAGTTGAAAATCCGCAGCCTGTTAGACGAAGTGATTCCATCGCCTGTCATCGAGTTGTCGTTAGAACATACAAAATCTACACATTGGCGAGCTCAGATATTTGACAGCAGAATTGATGATAATGCGGAGTTTTATATCTCGGCACATTCTGATTCCGTTGTTTTTGCTGAATTGCAGAAGCAATTGCCATTGGTCAGCAAAATTGGTGCACCTGAAGACGTGGAACGCGTTATCAATACGGCAGTAATGGGAGTGCCTTTGCAGTTGTTGAATCAAACCCCTCCTGGTTTGCCGTTCCGAATGGATAATGTTTACTTCAGATTAGACAAACGGCATGTGGCATTTTCAAGAATGATGCAATCGCAGGTATGTAGTATTTACGTTCCAACATCTATACCCAATTTACATTTAAGCTTATTTGCAGTAGTGAGTATTTAATATGAACCATAATCCATTGATTCGAAATGAATTAAGAGATACTGCTTTGACCGTATCCGCATTATCGGCAGGTTTTAGTCCCGAGCATGCCTCAACATGGTATGAGTATGGCAAAACTTTGGTAGAGAATTTAAGAAAAAATTTAGCAAGCTCTGGTCGTAGTGCAGAGGAGATTGAAGAGATTTCTTATGCGCAGTGTGCGCTTTTGGATGAGGTTGCACTACAGAATCTGCAAGGAAGTGATCGAGAAGTGTGGGAAATGAATCCCATGCAAGTACATTTCTTCCAATCATACAATGCAGGCGATGTATTGTGCGACAAAATTGAAAAGCTGTGCAAAACAGGCAGTGCCAATTCGTTGATCGCCGAGGCATATTTGAGTGTAATCAATTTAGGCTTCAAGGGACGTTATATTTTAGATGAAATGGCTCTTCAAAATTCACAAAATAGCTTGAAAAAAATGGTTGCCGGGTTGTCTAGCAATGCGGTAACTCAAGATGGGCAAATATTCTATGTCGATCGTAAAAGCATGCCTCTTAAGAGTTTGCTGACGATTAGTCCGATATGGGTATTTATCTGTTGTTCTGTTATTGCAGTAGTAGCTTATTTTGCATTTGGATACTATCTGGATACTTTGGCTGAACAAACTCAAGCATTATAAATTTAGAGTAATTTCATAATGACTTATCAAAAGCTCTCGTCTTTCATTATTTTTATAGTAGTTGAGCTTATACTGTTTTATGTATTGGCAATATATTGGCAAGCTAGTTGGATGCTGAAAGGCGGTATTCTAGCTTTGTCAATTGTTGCTATATTTTGTGCTTGGTTAATCAGGCAGCGTAAGAACAAGGAAAATATCAGTATTGGTTCAGAAGTTTGGCAGCAAATTGCGACAGAATTAAATAATACTGGATTTACTGGGCGTTACGTTTTACGTATGCCTGATTCTGCAGTGAAGATGTCGAATTTAGTCGAGAGGTATGATGACACAGTATATATAAATATTTTTAATCCAGAACATTTATACACTGTAGTTTGGAATCTGCTTCAGAATATAGCCCGTAAACAAATCTCACTCAGCATAGAGCTGGTGTTGTCTCCCGCCATAAATGCCGATGTATCTATGGTTATGCGGGGGTGGTTGCGCAATATATTGTTTTTGCAAAAAAAGATGGGTATATCTATACCTGTAAGTTTTGTTATTCGTGCCCCCTTTCTTTTCAAAGAGTCTTCAGATAAAAGAGAGCTATTTTTTGCCTTAAAAACACAGGGCAGATGGAATGTATTAAATATTAATCAGTTTTTTACTGATTTTAAAGAAAGTCTGTCTATTGAGTTTTTACAGCAAAATAAACAATCAAACGGTTGTCAATATATATGGCTGATCGAGGCACTCAATTGCGTCGAAGATCAATTGTTGAATCGTACAGACGGGGGGTGGGAATATGTCGATGTACGCAGCTTAAGCGTAGTTGACGATGGAGACTGCCAAGCCAAATCAGTATGGGCAACTTATATTTCTAAGAATACACAAGGGTTAATCCATTCTTTTAATAATTATCAAGGTAATCAATTTCAATATATTCATACCGAATTGTCAGATAAATATACCGTTTATCATAAAAATCATGCTATTGATATACTTTTTAAAGTATTATCTGTTTGTGCATTAGGTTTTTTATCTGCTTCGTTTTTCTCTATGAAAAACAATAGCCGTTTAATAGAACAAATCAGCCGGCATATAGAAAATGTTCGGTCTGAGGCAAATTCAAATGAGCGGCAACAACATTTGGTATTGCTAAAGCAGGATTTGCAATTGCTTGAGAAATACCGTGATGAGGGTGTACCAGCACATTTAGGATTAGGGTTATATCGTGCGGATTTATATATTCCAAAGTTAAAAGCCTTAATGCCGAAAGATCCTCCACCTCCAAAACCGATAAAACCGGAACCTGTGAAACCTGTAGTTATTACTTTAGACAGCTTGGCTTTGTTTGAAACAGGTCAGTTTGAACTAAAAAATAATGCCAATAAAGCATTGATTGGTGCATTAAAAGCAATCGAGTCACATCCTGATACACGAATTTTAGTTGAAGGACATACTGATAATGTTGGAAATCCTGTTTCCAATCAGCAGTTATCAGAAAAGCGTGCTCAATCGGTCAAAGATTGGTTGGTTATCTCTTCTAATGTTCCGGAGAGTCGGTTTGAGGTTAAAGGATTGGGTGATACCAAGCCTATTGCAGATAATCAGACGGAAGAAGGTAAGGCCAAAAACCGTAGGGTTGAGATCATACTGATTCCGGCTGTAAAACAGTAAATTTAATGCAGCACAAGTTGCTTTAAGCCTCACAACTTAAGGCGTTTTCAATAAAACTAAGGAGTAAAAATATGGCAATTCCTGCTTATATGTGGTTGAAAGACGACGGCGGTTCCGTTATTAAAGGTTCTGTTGACGTCAATGGTCGCGAAGACAGCGTTGAAATCGTTGAGTTTCTGCACAATGTCCGTATTCCTACGGATGCCAATACCGGCAAACTGACAGGTACTCGCGTTCACGAACCTATCGTATTGTTCAAAGAATACGATGCTTCTTCACCATACCTGTACAAAGCAGTAACAACTGGTCAAACTTTGAAAGAAGTAGAGATCAAGTGGTATCAAATTGACGCTTCCGGTCAAGAGAAAGAGTATTTCAATACCAAACTGGACAACGTTAAAGTTGTAGCAGTAGGTCCTGTAATGCACAACATCAAAGACCCTGCTCGCGAACGTTACAATCACTTGGAACGCGTTGAATTGCGTTACGAAAAAATCACTTGGACTTATAAAGACGGAAACATCATTCATTCCGACAGCTGGAACGAAAGCCGCGCTTAATAATCCACATAAAGTGCTGCCTGATAAAGGTAGCACTTTTTTATAACACATTTTTACATCAGGGATATCAAATGTCTGCACATGATCAAGCATTATTATTACGTCGTCTGAACACGCATTGTCAGCAGGCGATGGAAGCTGCAGCCGGCTTATGTCAAACACGAGGCCATGCCGAAATTACGGTTGACCATTTATTTATCAAATTGCTCGAACTAGGGGATGGAGACGTTAATGCCTTATTGAGGCGTTACGAAATTGATTTAGAAAATATTTGGAATCCTTTGTTGAGTACGATGGACAAACTTCCACGTAATGTTCGTGGTAATCCTTCTTTGTCTAAATCATTGATTAGTTTATTGTCGGATGCATGGTTGTTGGCAAGTGACGAAGGTGCATCTGAGATCCGTTCGGCTTTCCTGTATCAGGCATTGCTGAAATCTCCTTACCGTCTGATGACGCAGGAAGCATGGCCCTTATTAAGCCTGACTGAAACACAGATAGGTCGTCTGAAAACTTGGTTGGACGAAGTTTCTATCGAAGGTAAGAATAATACATTTGCGCAGCCGGCTTCAGAAGAAGGTCAGCATACAGTTTCAGCGGAATCTAAACCCCAACAAACCGCTACAGCAGGACAAAACGATGCGCTTGCACGTTTTACCGTCAATTTGACTGAAAAAGCCGCTCAGGACGGTATTGACCCTGTATTTGGACGTGAAACTGAAATCCGTCAAATGATGGATATTTTATCGCGTCGCCGTAAGAACAACCCGATTCTGGTTGGCGAACCGGGTGTCGGTAAAACTGCATTGGTAGAAGGTCTGGCATTGAAAATCGCTTCAGGCGAGGTGCCTAAGATATTGGAAAACACTCAAGTATTGGTGTTGGACTTAGGTCTTCTGCAAGCGGGTGCAGGGGTGAAAGGCGAATTTGAACAACGCCTGCGCAATGTTATCGAGGCCGTTCAGAATTCTGAAGAACCCGTTTTATTATTCATCGACGAAGCGCATACGTTAATCGGTGCCGGAAACAGTGCAGGCGGCGCGGATGCAGCCAACCTCTTAAAACCGGCCTTGGCGCGGGGTGAATTGCGTACCATCGCAGCGACAACCTGGAGCGAATACAAACAATACTTTGAAAAAGACGCCGCGTTGGAACGCCGTTTCCAAATGGTCAAAGTTGACGAACCCGATGATGAGGCTGCGTTCACCATGCTCCGCGGTTTGAAGCAACGTTATGCCGCTTACCATAAAGTTCATATTCAGGACTCCGCCATCATCGCAGCTGTACAACTTTCCCGAAAATACATTACCGGCCGCCAACTACCGGACAAAGCCGTAGATTTGTTGGATACGGCAGCCGCACGCGTCCGCATGAGTTTGGATACCGTGCCTCATATTTTCGGTTTGATGGATGCCCAAATTTCTTCACTGCAACGCGAGCTGGAGGCATTGGATGCCGATAAGCAATTAGGTCGTCTGAATGCTTCGCAGCAAGATAACATTCGACAAGTTGAGCAAGAGATTGCCCAGTTGAATGAAGAGCGCGAAGAAATGAACCGCCGATATCAGGAAGAAAAACAATTGGCGGATGAAATCCAATCCTTGATGGAAGCTGCCAAGAATACAGAATTGACTTCTGAAGAGCGACAAGCCGCGCAACACAGTCTGACCGAGAAACAGCAACAGCTTGATGCCGTTGTCGCCGGTAAACCGTTGATTTTCACCAGCGTTGATGAGACCGTAATCGCCGATATTATTGCCGATTGGACGGGCGTCCCCGCAGGCAGCGTCCTCAAAGACGAACTGGCAAACCTGCTGCAACTGGAAAGCCTGCTTGAGAAACGCGTGGTTGGGCAAAGTGAAGCCATTCATGCTATCGCGCAAAGTTTGAGAGCCGCTAAAGCAGGTTTGAAAACCAACGATTCCCCATTGGGCGTATTCCTGTTGAGCGGTCCGTCCGGCGTAGGTAAAACAGAAACGGCGCTGGCTTTGGCAGATGCGCTGTTCGGCGGCGAAAAATCGCTGATTACCATCAACCTGTCCGAATACCGCGAAGCACATACCGTTTCCCAACTCAAAGGTTCGCCTCCGGGTTATGTCGGTTATGGCGAAGGCGGCGTTTTGACCGAAGCAGTACGTCAGAAACCTTACAGCGTCGTATTATTGGATGAAGTCGAGAAAGCCCATAAAGACATTCTCAACCTCTTCTACCAAGTTTTCGACAAAGGCATGATGCGTGACGGCGAAGGTCGGGAAATCGATTTCAAAAATACCGTTATCCTGATGACGTCAAACTTGGGTGCGAACGAATTGACCCAATTGCTGAAACCGCAAGAACCTGAAGAAACAGAAGAAGCTGTTGCAGAAGAGGGTAAAGAGCAAAACGTGCAAGAGCAGATTGTGGACACTGAAGTCGAACTTTCTGCACAAATGCCGGATGGCTCGTCTGAAAACGCCTGCGTTTCAGACGACCCTGTTGAAACCGATGAAACGCCTGAATTCAGTTTGGAAGAGTTGGCAGAAGCGATTCGTCCGATACTGACAGACCATTTCCAAGCCGCTCTGTTGGCGCGTATGCAGGTTGTTCCTTATCGTCCGTTGGAAAAAGAGGCATTGGCTCAAATCGTCAGACTGAAGCTGGACAAAATTGCTGACCGACTGTACGAAGCCCATCAAACACGCCTCAGTTACAGCGAAGATTTTGCAGCGCTTCTGGCTGATTCTTGCACTACCGGCGACAGCGGCGCACGCAATATCGACCATTTGCTCAACCGCCAAGTCATGCCCGCCATCGCGCAAAGCTTTTTGCAATGGCAGCAAACCGCAGGGCATATGCCTGAACATGCAAAATTGGAGTTGGGCGAAGACGGAATAGACGTTTTATTTGAATAATGGGAAGAGAATAGGTCGTCTGAAATCATTATGTTGTTCAGACGACCTTCATTAATCTTTCACTTTGTTGATAACGCATCCCAAGAGTTATTAGAAAGGTCGTCTGAAAAAAGCTATTCTTATTTCAGACGACTTTTTATAGTTAACGCATTATTGAAACCCATTATATAGTCGATTAACTTTAAACCAGTACGGCGTTGCCCCGCCTTAGCTCAAAGAGAACGATTCTCTAAGGTGCTGAAGCACCAAGTGAATCG
>CAUSOO010000080.1:0-9949 GCA_963533245.1 uncultured Neisseria sp. | reverse complement strand
TGAATCGGTTCCGTACTATCTGTACTGTCTGCGGCTTCGTCGCCTTGTCCTGATCTAAATTTAATCCACTATATTATTTGCTAATAATGAGCAGAAAGACAGAGAAAACCGATTACGAACCATAGATATATGGCTAAGGAAACCAAACGGCGTCCGATAAGTTTATTCCGTAAAACAAATCCTAAAATTAAAGTAATGAAAACAATTGGTAAGCCGATATATATTAAATTGTCAAAATATCTGCCTTGACCTAAATATGGAAAGATCAAGTAGACTCCAAAAATCCCGCCCATAAAATAAATCAGCATGCCCGGCCCTAGGAGTAGAGCGGTAAGTATATGTGGCATTAATAAAATTGAAAGCCACTGTTTAGTTTTTAAATTCATTTAAATCACCAATATATGAAACTTTTTATATCGATAGGGTAAATAGGCCGGGTACTTCTGCAAAACCGTCAAATCGTCGAAATATGGGTTTTTGAAGCCAATCTACGCTTGCTTTTTTCCGTTTCAATCAGCGTGAACCGTCGCGCGGGAGTGCTATTAAAGGAGGAACAGGCGGGTCTTGATAGCTTTCGTCGATTTCAAAGCCTGCCGCGCGGGCTTTGTCTTCCATTTGTTTCCTTTCCTTTGATCTTAAGCGGAGCTCTTTATCCAAGGCTTCGCGGTAGCCCGGTTTGCTAAATTCTTCTTGTACATGTAACCGGAGGAAATCCCAATATGCTTTTACGGTAATTTGCAGAGCATACTGACCGTTGCCGTATTGGTCACGATATTGTTCTGAGTTATCCTTCCCAAGCATAAACTCCACAAGCACACCCTCCGCATATAGAGTCCCTATCTGAGCTAAGTTGGGCAGTTTCTTCCATTCCTCAGGGGTTAGTTCAATAGCGGTGGGAATGCCGGTTATCGGTTTTGCTTTAATTCTACTGTTTTCCACTTCAAAAAAGGCGGCGGCATTTTTACGGTCGTGCTTAATCCTTGGTGCGCTGCGGGAAATCAAATCTGTCCAACCGGCTTGATGCATCTGCCTGATCAGATTATAGAAATTCTGTCTTGCTTCTTCATCACTGATGTTGCTGCTTTTGCCTAGGCCAGAAAACATGTCAAATTCATCAATGCCTAAGAACGGGTTATGACTTCGATTTTCATATGCGGTAATACTGCTTACATGAGGTATTTTAAAAGTATGTTTGCCATGTTCAAAAACAACGGTTTTTTCCTGATTAAAGTCTATTTCATATTGATTGACATTAAAAAATTCTGAGTCGTCAGAAGGTCCTGCATAATTTTCAGGGAATCTGTTAACAAAATGTTTGCTGGATTCCGGCAGGGTAATGGACACCGTGTCGGGCAGGTTGTCTTTGGGTGTCTCTTTTGAGAAAGGGATGCAGCCTCCTGATAAGAAGATGATGGCGGTGAATGAAATGATTTTATTTATCAGATTATTAGGCATGATTATCGTCCGTTTTTTGTGGTTTTAAATCTGCATTAAAGGTAGGCGCAAAGACAATAAGGCAACTGCCAATAATAATTTTTTCATTTTTTGCTTATCTTTAGGGTTGGCGTCTATTTTTTTAAATACTGCTAGATGAAAGTCTGAACATAAATCAAAAAGCCCAAAAGGACAAATGGGTGATGATGAGTGGTAAAGATGTCGTGTGAATGGTTGGTTGGTATAGTGGATTAACTTTAAACCGGTACGGCGTTGCCTCGCCTTAGCTCAAAGAGAACGATTCTCTAAGGTGCTGAAGCACCAAGTGAATCGGTTCCGTACTATCTGTACTGTCTGCGGCTTCGTCGCCTTGTCCTGATTTAAAGTTAATCCACTATTAAGAGTGGGCATGGATGGTTTGGATATGAAAAAGGTCGTCTGAAAAACGGTTTTCAGACGACCTTTTGACTTTTTAGCCGATTTTAAGGCTGATAGTTGGGTTTCATGCCGTTGGGCAGGAGTTGCCAGACGTAGCCTGTGGTTTTCATTTTGCCGGCAACCTCGCCTGCTTCATCGCCGTAGCCCCAGAAGTAGTCCACGCGGACGGCGCCTTTGATGGCGCTGCCTGTGTCTTGCGCCATGATGAGGCGGTTGAGGGCTTTTTTGGTGGTCGGATGGGCGGTGGCGACAAACAGCGGTGCGCCTAAGGTGATGTAGTGGCGGTCGATGGCGCCTGCGTATTCACCCAAGAGCGGTGTCCCCAATGCGCCGACCGGGCCGGCTTCGCTGCTGCCGGTCAGTTCGCGGAAGAAGACGTAGCTGGGGTTTTGTCCCAAGACTTCGGCGAGGCGGCCGGGGTTTTGCTTCATGTAGGCTTTGATGCCCTGCATGCTGGTTTGTGCGAGGGGGAGGTAGCCTTTGTCTGCCATGTAGCGTCCGATGGAGACGTAGGGGTGTTCGTTTTTGTCGGCGAATCCGACACGGATGTATTTGCCGGACGGGGTTTTCAGACGACCCGAACCTTGGATGTGCATGAAGAAGAGTTCGACGGGGTCTTCTGCGTAACCGAGGATGGGGGCTTTGCCGTTGAGCGCGCCGCCGTTGATTTGGTTGCGGGTGTAATAAGGAACGAAGCGGCTGCCTTCAAATCTGCCTTTGAGGGCGGTGCTGCGGGCTGTAATGGGGAATTGGGACAGGTCGGCGGTGTGTGTGCCGCTGTTGTCGATGACGCCGCTGTTGGCACCGGTTTGGCGGATGCGGACGGTGGCTTTGCTGCCTCTCAAATTGGCGGGCAGTGGGACGGAAACGAAGTCGTTGGGGATGCCGTAGATGGGGAAGCGGGCTTTGCTTGTGGCTTTGTCATCGCCGAGCAGGACGGGTTCGTAGTAGCCGGTGATGGTGCCGGCGGGGTTGCCGTTGTTGCTGACCTGCCAAGGGGTGAAATAGCGTTCGAAGAAATGTTTGGCTTGGAAATGGTGGAGGGGCGTCTGCATGGCTTGGGCGCAGACATCTTGCCAGCCTGCGCGGTTTTTCAGTTTCTCGCAGCCTAAGCGGAAGGATTGGAGGCTTTTGACGAAGTGTTGGGTGCTCCAGTGCGGCAGTTCTTGGTGGGACACGACGGTGTAGGTCGCGCCGCCGCCGCTGACGGTGGTGCCGGCGGGGTCGGGCGTGCCGGTGGGGCGGTCCGGGCCTTTGACGGTGGTGGTGTCGACTTCGGGAAGGTTTTTGATGCGTTTGCTCGGGCAGGCGGAGAGGACGGCTGCGGCGATGGTTAGGAGTGTGATGCGGTATAGGTGTTTTTTCATAATGCTGTCTTAAAGGTCGTCTGAAATCTGCCGCCGGATAGGGTGAAACGTATCAAGCGGCTGCGCCGACTTGCTTGGGATGTACTCAGAAAATCGGTTTGCATCGGATGGACAGATTTGCAGACGGGATATTTGGTCCGTTTATTCAAGAGCTTGGGATTTTAACACAGTTTGCCTGCCTGCTTCGGCGGTATGAAAAAGGTCGTCTGAAAACCTTGTATATCGGTTTTCAGACGACCTTTGCCGTATCTTGAAGCCAATCTTATTTCTGATTGTCTTCGATGATTTTTTTGAGGTGCGGCATTGGGCTGTATCCGCTTTGGCTGCGGCCGTTCGGGAAGACGAGGGTAGGTGTGCCGTTGAAGCCGAATTGTTCGCCCAAAGAAGTGGTTTCGGCAACGGGATTGTCGCAATTGGCTTTGCCGCTTGGGAATTGGCCTTTACGCATCCAGTCAGTCCAAGCTTGGGTCGGGTTGGGCTGGCACCACAGGATTTCGGCTTTACGCGCGGCATCGGGGTGCAGGCTCGGAATCGGCATCATGAAGTTGTAGATCGTGATGTCGGTCATTTTTTCAAACTCGTGTTCCAAGCGTTTGCAGTATGGGCAGTCTGGGTCGGAGAAGACGGCGACTTTCAGCTTGCCGTTGCCGCGTACTTCTTTAATCGCTTTGTCCAAAGGCAGGGAGGCGAAGTCGATTTTGTTCAAATCGGCGGCGCGTTCGTCGGTCAGGCTTTTGCGCGTGTTGACGTCGATGAGGTCGCCGACGAACATATAGTCGCCTTTGGCATCGGTGTAAATGATTTGTTTGCCGCTGACGACGACTTCATAAATGCCTTGAATAGGGGTTTCGCTGACGCTGATGACTTTCAGGCCTTGGGATTCGTAAATTTTTTCGAGGCGGGCTTTCAAGGCTTCGCCGACTTTGCCTTGTACGGGGGTGGCGGGCTTGGCGGCTGAAGAGGGCGCTGCATTTGCCTGTGAAACGGGCGTTTGCCCGCACGCGGTCAGTGAGATCAGAGCGATGGGGGCTAAGATTTTGATTAATTTGGTTTTCATTTTTAAGTATAGGCGTGTGTCAAGAAAACCGCATTGTATCAAACCTCTGTCATGCCTGCATTGTATTGAGGCTCAATTTATCGTCTGAAAATAGCTTTCGGCTGTTAAAATACGCAAAAAAACGATTTGCCTGCCTGTATGATCTACCACCGCATCGCCGTAAACGTGCCGCTTTCAGACGGCCTTTTGACTTATTCCCATTCCGAGCCGCTGCCGCTGGGCGCGCGGGTGCTTGTGCCTTTCCGCAACAAGACCGTGGTCGGGATTGTGTGGGAAACGGATATTGCTCCGGATATGGATGCGGCGCGGATTTTGGGCGTTCAGACGACCTTTTCGGACGAGCCGCCGCTGCCTGAAAGCTGGCGTGATTTGCTCTCGTTTACGTCGCGTTATTACCACTATCCGACGGGGCAGGCGGTGTTTGCCGCGCTGCCGCAGGGTTTGAAGGAAACGCGCGCAGTGGAAATGCCGCAGCCGCCGTTGTTTTACGCGCTGAACGAAGCGGGCAGGGCGCAAACGCCGCCACCGGCGCGGTTCAACAAAAAAGCGGCTTTGTGGGACGCGCTATTGTCGGGCGGGATGACGATGGCGGCGTTGAAACAGGTGAACGCGCAGGCGGCGAAGTTAATTGAGGATTGGACGGAAAAGGGTTGGATTGAAACGACGGAAGCGGCGAAACCCGTTTTAAGGTCGTCTGAATTTCAGCTCAACGCCGACCAGCAGCAGGCTTCCGATGAAATTCAGACGGCCTTCGGCAGTTTTCAGCCGTTTCTACTGTACGGCATCACCGGCAGCGGTAAGACCGAGGTGTATTTCGATGCGATGGCGAAAGTGTTGGCGCAGGGGCGGCAGGTGTTGTTTCTGTTGCCCGAAATCAACCTTACGCCGCAGCTTTTGAAGCGGGTGGAAAACCGTTTCGCCGACGTGCCGACCGCCGTGTTGCACAGCCAGATGGCGGCGGGCAAGCGCACGCAGGATTATCTGCGCGCGATGCTGGGGCAGGCGAAATTGGTCATCGGCACGCGGCTGGCGGTGTTCACGCCGATGGATGATGTCGGGCTGATTGTGGTCGATGAGGAACACGACGGCTCGTTCAAACAGGACAACGAATTGCGCTACCACGCCCGCGATTTGGCGGTGTGGCGGGCGAAGCAGAGCGGCTGCCCCGTCGTGTTGGGCAGCGCCACGCCCAGCTTGGAGAGCTGGCACAAAGCGCAAAGCGGCGCGTACCGCCTGCTGCAACTGACCGAACGCGCCCATACCGCCGCGCAACTGCCGCAAGTGGACATCCTCAACGTAGGTCGTCTGAAACTCGATAACGGCTTCTCGCCGCAAGCCTTGCAGCTTTTGAAACAGAATTTTGAAGCGGGCGGCATGTCGCTGGTGTACCTCAACCGTCGCGGTTTCGCGCCCGCGCTGTTTTGCGGCGACTGCGGCCATACCTTCGGCTGCCCGAACTGCTCCGCCAAAATGGTGCTGCACCAACGCGCCCGCCAACTGCGCTGCCACCACTGCGACCACCGCGAACCCATCCCGTTCAAATGCCCCGACTGCGGCAACCAAGACCTGACCGCCGTCGGCCACGGCACGCAGCGCGTCGAAGAAACCCTGCGTGCCTTCCTGCCCAAGGCCGCCGTCGTCCGCGTCGATAGGGACAGCACCGCGCACAAAAACGACTGGGCGGATTTGTACCGCCGCATCGCTGACAACGAAATCGACATTCTGGTCGGTACGCAGATGCTCGCCAAAGGCCATGATTTTGCGCGGCTTAACCTCGTTATCGTATTGAACGCCGACGGCAGCCTGTACAGCGCGGACTTCCGCGCGCCGGAAAGGCTGTTCGCCGAGCTGATGCAAGTATCTGGCAGGGCGGGGCGCGCCGACAAACCCGGCAATGTGTTGATACAGACCCAACTGCCCGAACATCCCGTCTTCGCCGCCGTCAAAGCGCAGGACTACGCCGTGTTTGCCGAAAACGAATTGAACGAGCGGCAAATGTTCGCCATGCCGCCCTTCGGTTTTCAGACCGCCGTCCGCGCCGACGCGCCGCGCGTTGCCGATGCGATGGAATTTCTCAACGCCGCCAAAGAGACCCTCGCCCCGCTTTTGCCCGAAAGCGTCTCCCAGTTCGGCGCCGCCCCCATGCTGATGGTGCGCCTCGCCGAACGCGAACGCGCGCAAATCTTCCTCGAATCAACATCCCGACAGGATTTGCACCGCGCCGTGAGTTTGTGGGTGCAGGTGTTGCAGCAAAACCGCGACGGCAAAATCAGATGGTCGGTGGATGTGGACGCGCAGGAGGCGTAAGCAGAATAGGGAAGGGGTCGTCTGAAAAAGCGGAAGAGGCATTTTCAGACGACCTTTTTGTTTATAGTGGATTAACTTTAAACCGGTACGGCGTTGCCTCGCCTTAGCTCAAAGAGAACGATTCTCTAAGGTGCTGAAGCACCAAGTGAATCGGTTCCGTACTATCTGTACTGTCTGCGGCTTCGTCGCCTTGTCCTGATTTAAATTTAATCCACTATAAAACGTCTTGATGGTTTGTGAAAAGCAGCAAGGTTAGGATGAGCGGAGTTAAAAACATTTGAGCCTTCACAAAAGCCCTACGATAAAATACGCGGCATGAAAGCCTGATGCTGCGCCACAGTTTGCAGTTCAGGCTTTGCCGACATATCGCCCATTTTGAGTTCCATACGGAGTTTGCATGTATATAGGACGCTTTGCCCCCAGCCCTACGGGTTTGCTGCACATAGGCTCGCTGCTGACCGCTTTGGCTTCTTATGCCGATGCGCGCGCCAACGGCGGCAAGTGGCTGGTGCGTATGGAAGACTTGGATCCGCCCAGGGAAATGGCGGGCGCTGCCGCGCATATTTTGCACACATTGGAAGCGTTCGGCTTTGAATGGGACGGCGAAGTCGCCTACCAAAGCCGACGGAACGGGCTGTATCAAGAGGCATTGGGTCGTCTGAAAAGTGAGGGGCTGGTATATCCTTGTTATTGCAGCCGTAAAGACTGGCAGGCGGCGGCAACGGCGGGGGCGGACGGATTTGTGTATAACGGGCGTTGCCGCGTTCCGGCGCAAAGGCCTGGAGCGAATGGGAAAACGCCTGCTTGGCGGATTGCCGTTCCCGACAGGACGATCGGTTTTCAGGATGGGATTGTCGGCTATTACGCCCAAAATCTGGCACACGATATCGGCGATTTCGTCCTGCTGCGTGCGGACGGTTTTTGGGCGTATCAACTTGCCGTGGTCGCGGACGATGCCGAACAAGGCATCACGCATATCGTGCGCGGACAGGATTTGCTGGTGTCCACGCCGCGTCAGATTTATTTGCAGCAATGTCTCGGCGCGAACACGCCGCATTACGCGCACCTGCCTTTGCTGGTGAATTCGCAGGGGCAGAAATGGTCCAAACAAACGCTTGCTCCCGCTTTGGATTTGAACCGGCGCGAAGCGCTTTTGCGGCAAGTGATGCGTTATCTCAATCTTCCCGACGCGCCCGAAGTCGACCGCCCCGAAGAATTGTTGGCGTGGGCGGTTTTACATTGGGAGATACGGGTGATACCGGTTAATGACATAGTCACGGAGTAAATTTGTAAATTTGCAACAAATTACTTGAGGTATTACTTAAATTTTTTAATTTTTGTAAGTAATCGCTTGTTTTTTGGATAAAGTTAACAGAATTAAGGTATATTCCTAAACACCTCAAGACCACTTTCATTTCAGATGAATGTTTGGCCTGTCTGCCAAAACGGCAGAAAGAGGCAACCGTATGAGAAAAAATGTTTCAACATACCGAAAACACGCGGGAACGTTGTGTATTGATTTAAAGTTCACATTCGTATTTAAAATAACAAAGAAAAAAAGATTATGTTAAGTGCCATTATTGTTGAAGACGAAGTGCTGGCAGCAGAGCGTTTACGGGTCTTACTTGAAGAATGCAATGTCGTCTTGCTTAATGTATTCCACCATGCCCAGCCGGCATTGGATTGGTTGAGCATACATGAAGCAGATATCGTATTCGCCGATATCGGCCTGCCTGAAATCAACGGTTTGGAGTTTGTCGAGCGCATCAAGCGCGGTGCCAAACGCCAGCCCGAAATTATTTTTACCACCGCCTATGAAGAACACGCCCTGCGTGCCTTCGAATTAGCTGCCGCCGACTACCTGCTCAAGCCCATCAGAATGACCCGTCTGCAAGCGGCGCTTGACCGCGTCGGCGAAAAATACCGCGAAAAAGCCGACGATTTCACCCATTTCACCGTCTTCAGCCGTGATCTGATGATTGAAATCCCATGGCAGCAGGCGCGTTATTTGTTGGCGGAACACAAAACCGTATTCCTGATTACTGGCGACGGGCAGCGATACGAATTGCCCAAAACGCTGGTTTCGTGGGAAGAGCTGCTCGGAGACAAAGTGATCCGCATCCACCGCAACGCTATCGTGTTCCGACACACCTTAGACTGCCTTATCCGCTTGGATGAAGAGGAAGACGAAAGCAATGCCATTTGGGGTGCGAAGGTTTTGGACGTACCCAAACCGCTTCCCGTCAGCCGCCGCCAATTGGCAACCCTGCGCAAAATTCTGAAAAAACAAATCTGATGGCGGATTTTCCCCATCATCAACAAAGCCCTGCCTTTTGGCAGGGCTTTTGTTTTTCAGACGACCCCTTGTCGTGAACCGACACGGTAGTCGTAACAAGGCGGCAGAGTAGCGGATGGATAAGATTAGGATAAGGCGGGACAACACGTTATCCCGTTTTCCGAACCTTATCGCGATACGCCGTCATTCGCCGTTTTATCATGATCCCGCACGATTTTGTCGTACACGGCCTCGGGCAGGTAGCGGCGTATCATGTCGCGCCAGCCGTCGGGACCGACCAAGCCTTTGACCATGGTGGAAGACACTTCCGCAATTTCGCGAGGCGGCATCAGGAAGACCGTCGAAATTTCGGGTGCAAGGTCGCTGTTGATATAGCGCATGGAGCGTTCGTATTCGTAGTCGGCGGCAGAACGGATGCCGCGAACGATAAATCCCGCGCCGATTTCGCGCGCGTAGCGGACAAGGAAGCGGTTTTCAAATACACAGATGCGAACGTTGGGGAAGTCGCCCGTAATCGCTTCGAGCATGGCGCGGCGTTCGTCTATGGTGTAGGTGTTGCGTTTTTCAGGATTGATGCCGATGGCGACGACGAGTTCGTCAAAAAGCGCCTGCGCTTCTTTTATCATCCAAAGATGACCGAGCGTCGGCGGATCGAAACTGCCTGCGTAAACAGCGCGGCGCGGGGGAATCGTTTTCATGGAAAGTAGAGTGAGTGATGGCAGCCGTCAGCATAGCGGGCGGGGGCGGGAATGTCAAAAAGGTCGTCTGAAATACACAATCAGTCCGTATTGGGGCGAAACCGGGTTTTCAGACGACCCATTCATTAAAACATGATTGATATGAAATCAAGCGCATGAAGATTTGCTTCAGGCGGTTTAAAGCAATAACGCGGCGACACCGGATCAGCCTTCCTTTACTTCGAAATCCTTTAATAGCATAATAAATAGAAATTATTATCAAAATTTATCCGTATTAGACAAATGGGCGAAAGTGCATTTGTATAGTGGATTAAATTTAAATCAGGACAAGGCGACGAAGCCGCAGACAGTA
>CAUSOO010000079.1:0-10023 GCA_963533245.1 uncultured Neisseria sp. | reverse complement strand
CCGATGTTTACGGCGCGGTGGATGTTTTCCAGAAGTTTGGTCAGCTCGGCGGCTTTGGTGGAGCTTACCGGTACAACTTTGTCGATGGCAGGCTGGTACAGCGCGATACCGACTTCCAAACAAGCAGGGGTATGACCGCCGATGACTTTCGGGATGGTACGGGTTTCAAAATTCGGGTTACCCGGGTCTTCGCGCTCCGGAGAGTACACCAAGAACACGTCTTTACCGACTTTCAAGCCGCCTTCTTCAACACGCGGCAGCAATTCTTCTTCGGTCGTACCGGGGTAGGTGGTGGATTCCAAAGACAACACTTGACCGGCGCGCAGGTAAGGTTTCACTGCGTCGGTGGTGTCGATAACAAAGCTCATGTCCGGCTCGCGGTATTTGTTCAACGGAGTCGGTACGCACAAAATCACGGCTTCCACTTCGCCGATGCGGGAGAAGTCGGTGGTGGCTTCAAACAGGCTGTTTGAAGCGGCGGCGATTTTCTCGGCAGGAATATGCTCGATGTAGGTCTCGCCTTTGTTGAGTTTGTCGACTTTGGTTTTGTCGATGTCGAAGCCCAAAACCTGATAACCGATGTCCACATAACGGAGCATCAGCGGCAGGCCGACATAGCCCAAGCCGACGATGCCGATTTTGGCGGTTTTATCTGCAAATTTCTGAATGGTAATATTTTTCATGACAAGTCTCATGTGATGGAAAAGGGCGTGCCGCACAGTGCAAAATGCCGCAGCAGAACCCCGGCCGGCAGTCATAAAAACAGCATGGTCGGAATCCGTTTTGTCGGTGTCGAAAATAAATCTTTCCCTAAGATTGGTTTTGGACGTAAAAGTTTTGCATGTGCAAATGCAGCATTGCCCGGCGATAATGGAGTGTTGGGAAATGTTTATGCAAATATTATAATCAAGCTGGGCGGTAAGATTTTGAATTGTATTATTTTTAGTAATGACTATACCGTTAGTGACTAAATATAATATCGGAAATACAAATAATTAATAAAAATTAGTATTAATATATTTGCGTAATTTAACCTAAAATTAATATTACTTCAGTATATGTTGAAGCGGTATTTGTAACCCTGTCAAGCAAATCAGGCGATGCAGTATAGTGGATTAAAATTGCAATGATACGGCGTTGGCAACACCCTTATGTACTACCCGTACACGGCGGGCGTTGCCGCCTTGTCTCATTTTTATTTTAATCCACTATAAAACACCGTTGCTTCTGACAAAAAGGTCGTCTGAAAACCCAAAATCAGTTTTCAGACGACCTTTCTGGTTTACGAGGCAGCCTATTTTTTACGCAAAACCCATTTTACGTCCTGCCCGATCAGCTCTACCGAACGACTTTCCCACTCGCCTTCCGAAGTCAAAACGGCGGGGTTGGCGGGGAGGGTGAGCAGGTTTCTGCCTTCGCCTAAGATTTTCGGCGCTTGGTACAACACGATTTCGTCTGCCAAGCCTGATTGGATAAAGGCGGAGGTCAGCGTCGCGCCCGCTTCGACCATAATCTCGCCGTAGCCCAGTTCTGCCAACTGGGGCAGCAGTGCGGCAAGGTCTATACGTCCGGCGACGTTTTCAGACGACCTCAAGATGCGGATATGATTGAACGCGCGGTATGGTTTGAGGCGTTCTTCATCATCAACGGCGGTTACGATGACGGTGGGGCTGAGGTCGTCTGAAACCATGTGGCTGTTCAACGGCGTTTGCAGTTTGCTGTCCAACACGATACGCGCAGGTTGGCGCAGGGTCGGGAAGGCGCGGACGTTGAGGCGTGGGTTGTCGGCAAGCACCGTGCCGATGCCGGTTAAGACGGCGCAGCTTTCCGCACGTAAGGTTTGTACGTCCGCCCTTGCGGCTTCACCGGTAATCCAGTAGCTGCGTCCGTCGGCGAGCGCGGTTTTGCCGTCCAGGCTGGCGGCGCATTTGACGCGGACAAACGGGCGGCCGCGTTCGATACGGGAGAGGAAACCGCGGTTGAGTTCGCGCGCTTCGGTTTCCAGCAAACCGCTTTCGGTGCGGATGCCTGCGGCTTCGAGCATTGCCAAACCTTTGCCTGCCACCAAAGGATTGGGGTCGGTCATGGCAGCGACCACACGCGACACGCCCGAGCCGATTAGAGCTTCGGCGCAGGGCGGCGTACGGCCGTAATGGCTACACGGTTCGAGCGTCACATAAGCCGTCGCCCCGCGCGCCATTTCGCTCGCCTGCCGCAGTGCATGCACTTCGGCATGCGGTTCACCCGCTTTGACATGAAACCCCTGCCCGACGATTTGGTTGCCGTGTGCAATCACGCAGCCGACGCGGGGATTGGGGGAAGTGGAAAAACGCCCGAGCCGCGCAAGGGCAAGGGCGTTTTGCATCATTTGGGTATCAATACAATCAAACATAACTTAGGTTTCTTAAAGTTTTCCGTTTTCAGACGACCTTTTCTTTCGCCGTATTCCGTTCGTCAAAGCATTAACGCGACAAGCTCAATTCTTTCAATACTTCCGACAATTCCTTCTGACTTGCGTGATGGCTATACGCGCAAACGGTA
Organism: uncultured Neisseria sp.; assembly: GCA_963533245.1. GTDB lineage: Bacteria > Pseudomonadota > Gammaproteobacteria > Burkholderiales > Neisseriaceae > Neisseria. The sequence goes on along the minus strand of CAUSOO010000079.1, from coordinate 7,482 downwards.
TAAATATTGGCTTCGTGAATGGCGATGCAGTATTGGTTGAACGTACCTTGCCGGTCTTCGCGGTCGGTTTGGTAATTCATGCGGTTGTCGGTGGCGATGCCGACTCGGACATTTTGAGTCTCGTCGGATTGAAGGGCGGTTTTGAGTTCGGCGAAATAGGTTTTGGCATCCGTTTGCGCCGGGCCGTTGTTCGCCGCATAAATGGTAATGCGCGCTTCAGGGTCGTGTTGGAGCAGAATCAGGTTGGAGGCGGGAACGTTTTTCGGATGGCGGGCGGAATCGGCGATGATGTCGGTGAAGTGGCTGTTATGGACGGAGATAGAAATTTTGCCGTCCATGCTCGTCAGCATTTGAACCGTATCGGAGGCGGCTTTCGACGCCGAATCGCCCTGTTCGGGGTTGCAGGCGGCAAGACAGAATAGTGCGGCGGCTACGGATAAAACTCTTTTCATAAACATCCTCTTCATCATCAACACACCGCTTTCAGACGACCTATTTCCCGTCGGTCTGCACCAGCGTGGCGATTGCCTGAGTAAACTCAGACACGTCGTTGAAACTTTTATAAACGGAAGCAAAGCGGACATAGGCGACCTGATCGATTTTTGCCAATTCCTCCATCGCCATTTCCCCCACCATGCGCGACGGCACTTCCTTGTTGCCCGACTGATACAGACGCTGCTCAATCAGCGCGACCGTTTCATCGATTTTTTCCTGGGCAATCGGGCGTTTGTGCAAAGCCCGCTCCAAACTGGTTCTCAACTTGTGCGGATTAAACGCCACGCGCGTACCGTTGGATTTAATCACCTGCGGCATCCGCATTTCGACTGTTTCAAACGTACTGAACCGCTGCCCGCACTCCACGCAACGGCGGCGGCGGCGGATGCTGTTCGTCTCTTCCAAGAGCCGCGAATCAGTGACTTGAGTATTGGGATGCTGACAAAACGGACATTTCATAAGTTTTTGAATTTATTTGTTTGTGAAACGGAATTGTAGCCGATTGAGCTATTCCCGTATAGTCGGTGGGTTTATTGTGGGTTGAAGAGGTCGTCTGAAAGCCGTTTTCTGTTTTTCAGACGACTTCTTTGTTTAAACGGATACGCCGACGGCGCGGGCGATTGCCAAGCCTTCTTCTACGCTCATGTAGACAGGTTGTTCAGGACGGTCGCTGCGGGCGATGTCGCCTTGTCGGAACATGACCAGTTCGTTCACTGCCAGTTGCGACCAGGTTTCGTCACGGGTCAGCGGTAAGGTGGCGATGACGGCGACTTTGTCGTTGGGGGTGGTGACTTCGGAAAAATCGACCATGACGTCGTCGTCCAAAAGCCGTGCTTTGCCGAACGGGGCTTTGCGTACGATGTAGTGCAAAAGCGTGCTGGCGTGGGCAAACAGGTTGTCGCCGTTGGACATAACGAAGTTGAACAGTCCGAAGCGGCGGATTTCGTGGGTCAGTGCGGCGAGGGCGTCGAATAGGGTGTCCGGGTCGGGCTTGGTGGCGAAGCGGCTGCGCAGGCGGTTGAGGATGTAGCAGAAGGCGCGTTCGGAGTCGGTGGTGCCAACGGCATGGTAATACTCGCCTTGTTCGGGGTAGAAATCGATTAAATGGCCGTTGTGTGCAAACAGCCAGTATTCGCCCCACATTTCGCGCATGAAGGGGTGGGTGTTTGCCAGCGAGGTTTGTCCTTGCGAGGCTTTGCGGATGTGGGCGATGACGTTTTCGGATTTGATTTGGTAGGCGCGAACGAGGTCGGCGACGGGCGAGGCGGCGCTGGGTTTGTCGTCGTGGAACAGGCGTACGCCTTTGCCTTCGAAAAAGCCGATGCCGAAACCGTCTGCATGGTGGTCGGTAATGCCGCCGCGGCGGCGGAAGCCTTCAAAGGAAAAGACGATATCTGTGGGGGTGTTACAGTTCATGCCGAGCAGTTGGCACATGATGTTGACCTTTGTTATTTTGATGTGGGGGTTGAGGGTATAGTGGATTAACTTTAAACCAGTACGGTGTTACCTCGCCTTAGCTCAAAGAGAACGATTCTCTAAGGTGCTGAAGCACCAAGTGAATCGGTTCCGTACTATCTGTACTGTCTGCGGCTTCGTCGCCTTGTCCTGATTTAAATTTAATCCACTATAAAACGGGTAAATCGACGCAATGTACACGCGTTTTGCGTGATCGCCTTATAGATGGAATTATGGTGTATCGGAAGGGGTGTTTCAATAGGAAGGGGAGGGATATTGGGAGGTATTTTGTGTGATTTTATTGTGTTGTGGCTGATGGTGTGGAAAGGTCGTCTGAAATGCTTTGCGGGTTGCGCTAAAGCTTTTCAGACGACCTTTCTTTATTGTGCTTTGAAGCTTACAAGGTGCCGTAAGAGTGCAGGCCGCTCAGGAACATATTGACGCCGATGAAGGCGAAGGCGGTAACGAACAGTCCGATGACTGCCCACCATGCGAGGATTTTGCCGCGCCAGCCGGCGACGAGGCGCAAGTGCAGCCAGACGGCGTAGTTGAGCCAGACGATGAATGCCCACGTTTCTTTCGGGTCCCAGCTCCAGTAGCGTCCCCATGCGTCAGCCGCCCACAGTGCGCCGAGGATGGTGGCGATGGTGAAGAACAGAAAGCCGACGGCGATGGCTTTGTACATGACTTCTTCGATGACTTGCGAAGGCGGCAGCGATGATTTTTTGCCGGCGTTTTCGTTTCTCAATGCCCAAAGTTCGGCGATGCCGAGCATGGCGGCAATACAAAATGCGCCGTAGCCGATGAAGTTGGCAGGGACGTGGATTTTCATCCACCATGATTGCAGGGCGGGAATCAGGGGTTGGATGGTGTGTGCTTCGCGGGAAAAGCTGTACCAAAGGACGAAGCCGACGACGATCGCCATGAAGCTGAAGACGAAGCCGCCGAGTTTTTGTACGGCGAAACGGGCTTCGTAGTAGAGGTACATCAGGGCGGTGATGACGAGGAAGAGGATGAAGACTTCGTAGAGGTTGGAAACGGGAATGTGTCCTGCGTCAGGGCGCAGGAGGTAGCTTTCGTGCCAGCGCACTAAAAGTCCGGTAAAGCCTGCGACGGCGGACACCCAGGCGAATACGGAACCCATGCCGAGCAGGGTGTTGGTGGCGACGTTTTTGCGTTGTGCTAATACGGCACCGGTGATGTAGGCGAAGAGTGCGAAGAAGACGAAGGCGCATTGCCACATAATCGCGGACTGGCTGCTGAGGAAGTATTTGAGCAGGAAGCCGTCGGAATGTGTGATGTCGCCATCGTAGAGCATGACGGCGCCGTATGCGAGGACGGCACACAAGGGGACAAACCAGCGCATGGGTTTGAAAAACCAGCCTAAAAAGACGGTAATGCCCGCGCTTGCCCACAAAATCACCATTTCGTAGATGTCCATGGCGTGCTGAATGCGGGTTTGGGCGAAGAATGCGCCGGCTGCGGTCAGGAGGGCGAATAGGCAGTCGACCGTATTCAGGGACTTGAGGAACGATTTGTGCGTCAGCAGCTCGTGTTCGGGTAGGGGGTTATGGTTATGCGTCATGGTTCAAATCTTTCGCCAGTCGTTGCAGGCTTTGTGTATGTTGCGGAAACTCTTTTTGCAGGTCGCGCTCGTTGCGGCTGGAAGACATGGCAAAGCGGATGTGGTCGTCTGAAAACAGGACCCACGCGCGTTTCTCGCGGATGTAGAACATAAATATCGTGCCGAGAACCAGCAAAACAGAGCCTAAATAGACTAAAAATGCACCGGGCGAACGGGTCATTTGCAAGCCGGAGGAGCGGACTTCTTCAAAGCCGTCCAGTTGCAGGAGCATGGGGGCGGGGTATTCGGTCAGGCCGGTATAGGCGTCCATGCTGTGCAGCAGGAAGCGGTTGCGCGCTTCGTCTTGAGGCCATGCGGGCAGCTTGTATTTTTGGATGGTTTCTTCCAATACGGCGTTCATGACGCCGAACAGCATTTCGTAAAAATATCCCTGCATTTTTTCCTGCTGCGCTTTGGGGATGTTTTTGGTGATAAATTCGTCCAACGCCAAATAGCCGCCTTTCGCAAAAATGCCCAAGGTGTTTTCGGCGGCAAGGGTGAATTGCTCGCGGATGTTGTCGGGCGCGTTCAAGGTCGCGTTGCGGATGACGGCTTTGCGTGCGGTTTCGTCTTTCAAGAGTTCGCGCATCGCCATGAAGGTATCGGGTTTGAAAGTCTTATCGGCAGGAATGCGCAGCCAACGGTATTGCTGTTCCAGACCTGTGCGCGTACCGGTGATGAAGAAATAATCCTGTTCCTGCTTAACGGGCAGCATGTAGTTTTTATATTCGACAGCCTGACCCGCTTTGTCGCGGATTCGGTAAACAACGGATGGGCCGATGTTGGTGTATTTTTTGTTTTCTTGAGAGACGGCGCGCACGTCGTTAATTGCTGATTGCAGGGTTTGCTCTTTTTCAGACGACTTGCTCATGTCTTCCACGTTCATGGACGTGAATTGGTCAAACTCCAGTTTGTAGGACGTATTGCCGATGTCGAGCGGGAAGTCGCGCATAGATGTCGCCCTGAGCGTTACCGGCTCGCGGCTGGGATTGCCCAAATTCCAGGCTTTGAACTTCAAATCGGAGCCGCCGTCGGCAAAGCTCGCTTGATAGATGGTGATGCCGTGCAGCGTCAGCGGATGGTTGACGCGGATGGTGTGTTCCGATTTTTTGCCGCTTTCCTTGTCGGTAATTTCCAAATCGCTGGCAAAATCACGCGGCATCCCGGTATTGTAAAAGTCGATGTGGAACTTCTTCAGCTTCACTTCAAACGGCAAATCCTGAACCAGCATCCCGTTGTCGGCATTGAGGAAGACCACGTCTGCACTTTGCCCTTCGGTAATGTTCACATTGCCGCGGAACGACAGGTTCGACGTACCCAAAATGCTTTCCGGTTTGAAGTCTTTGGCATAGACGGAATGATTGTCCGGTACGACGCGTCCGGTCAGCATACCGATTTTCAGCAGGAGGTTGCTGTCTATCAAGCCGCCCAAGCAAATCACAATCAGCGCGGTATGGGCAAAGATATACCCCCACTTGTTCATCGCCCCTTTTTTGGCGGCAACCAAAACCGATCCGTCTTCGCGCGTTACGGTTTTGCAGCTGAAGCCTTGTACTTCGAGATAACGCCGGGCGATTTCAGACGACATCTTGCCTTCCAATACAGTCGAATGGCGCATCGCCGCCAATGATTTTTCTTTAGCGTTTTCACGGAATGATTTGATTTCGCGGAGAAAAGGCGGAACATTGCGAATCAGGCACAAACTGGTCGATATCACCAAAAACATCATGATGACCACAAACCAAGCGGATGCATAAACATCGTACAAGCCTAAAAAGTTGAAAATCTGCGACCAAAATGGACCGAATTTCACAACATAATTGACCTGCGGCTGGTTTTGCTGCAACACCGTCCCGATAACCGAAGCGACGCCCAAAAGACTGAGCAAGGCAACGGCAAAACGCATGGAGCTTAAAAAAGCGAACCAAGGTTTGCGGATAAGGGGGACGGATGAAGGGGATTTGCTCATAGCGGTTTGATTTGATAAAGAATACGGGGATGGTCGGGATTCGGAAGAGGCCCGATTATCGAACGGCACGAAAAATAGACATGATGGGGCAAAAAGCCAAAGGCTGCCATTTGAAAATACTTATTGCCTCAAAAGCGGCGACATACCATCGCACAAGGTCGTCTGAAAACAACTGCCCAAGGGCAAGCGTTTTCAGACGACCTTGATATTCACATCATCCGCAAACAGACGGATTGACAGGAATCAATGCAGACCTTGGATGAAGTTGGAAACCGCATTCAACTCTTCTTCGGTCAGGCGTTTGGCAATATCTTCCATAATCGCGTTTTTGCGTTGTCCGGATTTATAAGCCTTCATTTGATCGACCACATAAGACATATGTTGGCCGCCTAAGCGCGGATATGCGCCGATTTCGGTACCGCCGCCCGGAATACCCGCGCCGCTGGGGCCGTGGCAGGACATACAGGCAGGAACTTTTTTATCCACCAAACCGCCTCGGTAGATTTTGCCGCCCAAAACAGGATCATTTTGTTTCGGGTTAGCCTCGCCGGATTTGGCCTGTTGTTTGGCATAGAATGCGGATACATTCAGAATGTCTTGTTCGGACAGGTTCATCACCATAGGTTTCATCACAGCGGCGGAACCGTTTGTACGTTTGCCTTCTTTAATGTCCAAGGTTTGACGGTAGATATAGGCACTGTGTTGCGCGGCGAGCTTTGGATACATGGCGATGCCGCTGTTGCCGTCCGCCGCATGACATGCCGCACAAATGGTAGTAGCCACTTCTTTGCCTTTTGCAATATCCGCTTTCGGGGCAGCGACAGCCGCGCCGGCAGCCAAAACCAAGGCCGCTAAAGTCAATCGTTTCATGGAGTGCTCCTGATTACAGCATTGCATACCGCGACAATGCCTTTTTTATACTCAAAACGCCGGATAAATTTTACCCGATAAAAACCGATAATTCTATAAACGTGCTATTCTATACTAGATTTACATTAAATTACTACCATGTTTCGCAACATGAACACAGCAAATTCCGCCACTCCGTCTCAGGGAACAAGGAAATACGGATGAACCTCTTTCAGAACGCCAAATTCTTCACCACCGTCAACCATCTCAAAGACCTGCCCAACACACCCGCAGAAATCGCATTTGTCGGACGAAGCAACGCAGGCAAATCCAGCGCGATCAATACCCTGACTAACCATGTCCGGCTCGCCTACGTTTCCAAAACGCCGGGGCGTACCCAACACATCAATTTCTTCGAATTGAGCAACGGCAGCTTCATGGTCGATTTGCCGGGCTACGGCTATGCACAAGTTCCCGAAGCCATCCGTACGCATTGGGTCAAACTCTTGGGCGACTACCTTCAACAACGGCGCCAGCTCATCGGCTTGGTGTTGATTATGGATGCGCGCCACCCATTGAAAGAGCTGGATTTGCGGATGCTGGACTTTTTCCACATCACCGGCCGCCCTGTGCATATTTTGTTGTCGAAAGCCGACAAACTGTCGAAAAACGAGCAAATCAAAACTTTAGGCGCAGTCAAAAAATCGCTCAAACCCTATATGACCCGTCAACGCATCAGCGTGCAGCTGTTTTCCAGCCTTAAAAAGCAAGGCATCGAAGAAGTCAACCAAGTCGTCGGAGAATGGTTTGCTACGCATCAAGAAGAAATGGACAACTTGAATATCGGAAATCCGGAAAATTCCGAGTCATTGTAATCGGTCGTAGTATTATCTGCATTGACGGGACGCAAATCCGTTTATTGTCTTGCAGGGTGAGGGAACAAAATCATCTTGCTGCCGTGTATGTTGCTTTAAAATAGATAAACCCGAAAAGGTCGTCTGAAAATGTTGGATCATGTTTCAGACGACCTTGTTGTTTTTATAGTGGATTAACTTTAAATCAGGACAAGGCGACGAAGCCGCAGACAGTA
>CAUSOO010000078.1:0-10211 GCA_963533245.1 uncultured Neisseria sp. | reverse complement strand
CCCCGACCTTCGCGTTACGAATGCGCTGCTCTACCGACTGAGCTACACCGGCACGGTGTTCGTTATCATATACATAAACGGGATGTTCGGCAAGTTCGCATTTCCCGATAAGGTTGTTGCTCGGTGAAAATATATGCCGTGTTTTCAGACGACCTTTTTTAAAAAGGCCGTATGGGAATAGTGTTTTGTTGTTTGACTTTTCCACCTTCCGCCCGCACGGAAACGGCAATGGGTTGGGCAGGTTTATCCGGAATCGGCAAACTGTCAGCCTCCGTCCGAATATATAGTGGATTAACTTTAAATCAGGACAAGGCGACGAAGCCGCAGACAGTACGGCAAGGCGAGGCAACGCCGTACTGGTTTAAAGTTAATCCACTGTAATCTTTAAAGGTTAACAAAAGCGTGGAGCAAAGGATATGGATGCTGGAGGGCGTGGCGGTAAACAAAAGGTCGTCTGAAACTGGAAATCCGGTTTCAGACGACCTTTTTTCATATCGAGACATTAGGCAAAGCCAAACGCAGAGGAAATTAATTAACAGCCGATAAGATAGAGTAAAGGCTTGGGGCATCTACGCATAATTCTTCTTTTTCCGAGCGGTAGCAGGTCCAGCTTTTGCCTTTTAAGGTACGCTCGGAGGTGGTGTAAGTCTTGTTATTCATCAGTTTGGTCGAATGAGTCCATTTGCTGCCTGTCGGGTTGGATTCTTTCGTTTTCATAAAGGCTTCATACGAAAAAACAATCGTTTTTCCATTTTTCAATTTGTACTCTTCCCCGTTCCCCGCGATATAGCCGCCGCGTTTTTCATCATAGACTTGTGCGCTTTCCCAAGCCAGGCTGCTGCAAGCCGTTGTTTGCGGTTGGCTGTTTGGGGCGGTCAAATCTTGGTATGTGCAAGTCAACTTGTCTGATGAATAGGTGTGGCTGGCATAGGCAGCCGTAGACAAAAACAGGATGGTAAAAAATATTCTTTTCATTTTGGCTTACCTTTTAAAAATCAAAACGATACGGAGTAAAACGACCTTATTCCACTTGGGAACGATGCGGCGCCCCGAATAGCGGAAACCGAGAAGACGGGTATTGTACTTCCATCCGCGGAACACGTCAGCAAACCTTATTCGATTATCACGTTTTCAGACGACCTTGCCGCGCAAAATACGCTACAATACGCCCTATTTCAAGTTTCTAAAATTAAAAGGAAAATTCAATGTTCAGCTTCTTCCGCCGCAAGAAAAAACAGGAAACGCCCGCTCAAGAAGAAACCCGTATTCAGGAAACCGCCGCCGAAGCCGTAGAGAACGCTGAAGCTGCCGTTTCGCAAACGCTTGAAACGGTTCAGGAAAATGTCGGCGAAAAAGCGGAAGAGCTGACGGCGGCAGTCGAAACGGCGGTAGAAAGTGCCAAAGAGCGCACCGAAGAAATCTGCGAGACTGTGGTTGAACATGTTTCCGAAACGGTCGAACACGTCCGCGAGGCAGTCGGCGAAACGTCGTCTGAAACGGTCGAACAGGTGGAAGAACGCGTGGAAGCGGTCAGCGACGGGTCGTCTGAAACCGCAGAAGCCGTCGAAACCTTAGAAACCCAAGCTGAAGCCGCGCCTGCGACATCCGAAGAACATTCCGTAGCAGCCTTTGACAATACAGCCGTCGCCACGTCGTCTGAAACCGCTGAACCGTCCGAAACCGAACCCAAACTCGGCTGGGCGGCGCGTTTGAAACAGGGTTTGACCAAATCGCGCGACAAAATGGCGAAATCGCTGGCGGGCGTGTTCGGCGGCGGGCAAATCGACGAAGATTTGTACGAAGAGCTGGAAACCGTGCTGATTACCAGCGACATGGGCATGGAAGCGACGGAATACCTGATGAAAGACGTGCGCAACCGTGTCAGCCTCAAGGGGCTGAAAGACGGCAACGAGTTGCGCGGCGCATTGAAAGAAGCCTTGTACGACTTGATTAAGCCGTTGGAAAAACCGCTGGTCTTGCCCGACACGAAAGAGCCGTTCGTCATCATGCTGGCGGGCATCAACGGCGCGGGCAAAACCACTTCCATCGGCAAACTCGCCAAATATTTCCAAGCGCAGGGCAAATCCGTGCTGCTTGCCGCAGGCGACACCTTCCGCGCCGCCGCCCGCGAGCAGCTTCAGGCATGGGGCGAACGCAACAACGTAACCGTCATTTCGCAAACCACGGGCGATTCCGCCGCCGTCTGCTTCGATGCCGTCCAAGCCGCCAAAGCGCGCGGCATCGACATCGTGCTTGCCGACACCGCCGGTCGTCTGCCCACGCAGCTTCATTTGATGGAAGAAATCAAAAAAGTGAAGCGCGTTCTGCAAAAAGCGATGCCCGACGCGCCGCACGAAATCATCGTCGTCCTCGATGCCAATATCGGGCAAAACGCCGTCAACCAAGTCAAAGCCTTTGACGATGCGCTGGGGCTGACGGGACTGATTGTGACCAAACTCGACGGTACGGCAAAAGGCGGCATCCTCGCCGCGCTTGCCTCCGACCGCCCCGTCCCCGTCCGCTACATCGGCGTGGGCGAAGGCATAGACGATTTGCGCCCGTTTAACACGCGCGCGTTTGTGGACGCGTTGTTGGACTAAGCCCAATCGGGCAACAGTCCGATAACGAAAAATCCCGATACGGCAAAATGCCTGCGGATGCGTTTTGATTCGACACAGCCATTTTGCCGAACCATGAAAAAGGTCGTCTGAAACCGAAAACAGGTTTCAGACGACCTTTGTTTGATGTGGCGGACGAAATATCGCTGTCGTCAATTGGTGCAACGCCTATTTTCTCCTGCCGAAAAAGGCGAAAACCGTTTGAAAGCAACCCTTACGGAGACAAGTAGCTTTACAAACGGTTTTCAGGTCGGCCTAGCGACCCACCAACGATTATTATACCAACATCATGATTTTTTGACAAACTCTGATTTCAAATTCATCGCGCTGCCGTCGATTTTGCAACCGATATTATGGTCGCCTTCTTGCAGGCGTATGCCTTTTACCTTGGTGCCTTGCTTGATGACCATGGAGCTGCCTTTGACTTTGAGGTCTTTAATCAGGACGACGGTGTCGCCGTCTTGCAACACGGCACCATTGGCATCTTTGACGCTCAGGGTTTCTTCGGCGGCTTCGCCGTCGTTTTCCGTCCATTCAAACGCGCATTCGGGACAGATGTATTGGCTGCCGTCTTCGTAGGTGTATTCGGATTGGCATTGCGGGCAAGGTGGGAGGGACATGGTGGGGATTCCTTTGGTTGAGAAGCGGGGAATTATAGTGGATTAAAATAAAAATGAGACAAGGCGGCAACGCCCGCCGTGTACGGGTAGTACATAAGGGCGTTGGCAACGCCGTATCATTGCAATTTTAATCCACTATATAAGGTAAAGGAGGCAAGGATACGACGGCTTTATACCTAGCTTCAATACAAAACGACCTGTCTTGCAACAGGTCGTCTGAAAACACGGATGCGGCTTAGAGGGACAGCGAAGCTGCCTGAATCAGACCGCGTGCTTTGGCTTCGGCTTCGGCGGCACGCTCTTGCGAGGTGAACGGACCCATTTTGACGACGTATTCGTAGTCGCGTTTCTCCATGGAAACTCTCGGGCTCATCATGCCGGCGGAAAGGTTTCTCGCCGCCTGGTTCATATAGGCTTGCGCTTCGCGTTCGGTACCGAAGGATTTCAAATCGACGAAAATGTCTTGGCCGTTGTAGGCTTGGGCGCTTTGACCCGGTACGATTTGTTCGACTTTAACATGTGCCGTGCCTTGGTTGATGAAACCTAATTGTTGGGCGGCGGCTTTGGAAACATCGATCACGCGGTTGCCGTGGAAAGGGCCGCGGTCATTGACGCGGACGATGACGCTTTTACCGTTTTTGGTGTTGGTCACACGGGCGTAGCTGGGAATGGGGAGGGTTTTGTGGGCGGCGGTCAGGGCGTTCATGTTGTAACGCTCGCCGCTGGAAGTTTTACGGCCGTGGAACTGGTTGCCGTACCATGAGGCGTTGCCGGTTTGGATGAAGGAGGATACTTTGGTCATCGGCGTGTAGCGTTTGCCGGCGACTTTGTAGCTGCGGTTGGCGGAGGAATGCAGCTTCTCGGCGCGGACGATGGAGTCGGCTGAGGCGGAATGAATGGAAAGGATGCTGATTGCGACGGCAGTCAGGGTGGAGAAAAGGGTGGTTTTAGATAAAGTCAAAACGTAGTCCGTTCTTGAGTTGATAACGCGGCGGGATGGCTCCCAGACGGTTTCAGACGACGTATCGGCGGTTTGACAAAAACCAAGCTGTTGTCGGACAGTATCGTCTTGGTTTTTGTCAAACGGCTCAGGGAGACTCCCCAGCGGATGTTATACACCGCCTGCGTAACCGTTTTGCCGCCATGCTTCAAACAGAATCACGGCGACGGTGTTGGAAAGATTCATGCTCCGGCTGCCGGGCTTCATAGGCAGGCGCAGCTTCTGCCCTTCGGGCAGGGTGTCGAGGATTTCGGCGGGCAGGCCGCGTGTCTCGGGGCCGAACAAAAAGACATCGCCCTCAACAAAGGAAACTTCGTCGGGACGGGTTTTGCCTTTGGTGGTCAGCGCGAAAATGCGGCGGCCTTCCAAGGCTTTGAGACAATCTTCGAAATTCTCGTGTACCGTCAGTTTTGCAAACTCGTGATAATCCAAACCTGCGCGTTTCATTTTTGCCGAATCCAGCGGAAAACCGAGCGGCTTGACCAGATGCAAATCGGCTCCGGTGTTGGCGCACAATCGGATGATATTGCCCGTATTGGGCGGGATTTCGGGTTGGTACAAAACTATGGTAAACATATAAATCAATCACTTATAGAGGGGCATAATGCCGAAATGTTCCGCAGGTGTCAAAAACTTTAGCTATTTTTTCATTGGCGGACGCGCCAAACTCCAGCAAAAAATCTTGCCTGCGCCTGATTTTTTCAGCGTCCGCGCCAATTCGTCCAGCGTCGAGCCGGTGGTGAACACATCGTCGATTAACAAAATATTACAGTTTTTCGAGATATGACCATTGATTTCAAAAGCATTTTTTATATTGCGAACCCTGTCTGCGCTTTTCAGCGTACTTTGCGGCTCGCGATGTCGTCTGAAAACCGTCTGCCGCGGCAGCAGCGTCCAGCCGTAATGTTCGGACAGAATATCCGCCAATTCCTCGCTTTGGTTGAAGCCGCGGTGCAGCCGCCTTTCTTTGCTCAACGGCACGGGCAGCACAAAATCGAAATGCTCCGTTTCCAGCCAGTCGGGCGCATGGCGGCGCATCAGTTCCGCCAGCGGACGGCTCATGCCGAGGTCTGCCAAATGCTTCAACGCGCGTATCATACTGCTGACGGGCGGCTCATAATACAGCGAAGCCCACATCCGCTCAAATGCCGGCGGCTTCTTCTGACAGCCTCCGCACACCGCCCCGCCCTGTATAGTGCGGAAACACAAGGGACAACTGTTTGCCGCATCCGTAAAAAACTCTTCCAAGTCCGCCGCGCAGCCGCCGCAAAAACCGCCATACGGCCGGGTTTCGCACGCTGAAACCAAGGCGTGGCATAATACGCAACGGCTTTTGTGCCACCATCCCGCATTGCGCCACCAAGAAAACACATCTATAGAGAAAACAGCCATGCCGCACTCCGCCAAAAAAGTTTATCTGATACACGGCTGGGCAGCGAACCGCCACGTCTTCGACGACCTCATCCCGCGCCTGAGTGCCGATTGGGACATCCGCGCCCTCGATTTGCCCGGACACGGCGACGCGCCCTTTGCCGAAAACTTCAACATCGCCGCGATTGCCGAAGCCTTCGCCGAAGAAATCGACGCGCCCGCCCACATCCTCGGCTGGTCGCTCGGCGGCTTGGTCGCGCTCCATCTCGCCGCACGCCGTCCCGACAAAGTCCGCTCGCTCTGCCTGACCGCAAGTTTTGCCCGCCTGACCGCCGACGCGGACTACCCCGAAGGGCTGTCCAATCCCGCTTTGGGCAAGATGGTCGGCGCGTTTCGGCAGGATTATGCCAAACATATCAAACAGTTTCTACAATTACAGTTGCTGCACACACCAAACGCCGCCGAAATCATCGGCAACATCCTGCCCGACCTCTCCCGCCACGGTGCACCGCCCGCCCTGCAAGCCGCGCTGGACGCCGTCAACCAAGCCGATGCCCGCCCCCTGCTTTCAAGCATCCAAGCCCCCTCGCTTTTGGTGTTCGGACAAAAAGACGCCATCACCCCGCCGCGTATGGGCGAATACCTCAACCGCCATCTGGCGGACAGCGAATTGGTATTGATGGAAAAAGCGGCACACGCCCCGTTTTTAAGCCACGCCGACGAATTTGCCGAACGCTACCGCGGCTTTGTCGAAAAGGTCGTCTGAAAACCTTTTTGCCGTTGTTTCCGTTCAGGCGTGAATCCAAAACTTAAAGAATGACAAGGCTTCAGAGTGTGAAATCCGTCGGCAGGAACGATGCCTCGTTACTGCAACGACAGCCTTATCCCTTCCCTCGTCCGGCGGGGGAAGGTTAGGATGGGGGTGGTTTTGGATGTACGGAATAAAATAGAGCCATCCCCTCCCGCCGGACAAAAGAGGAAGCAGGTAACCGAGCGCAGCGGTTACTGTTTTTTAACATAGTCGATTGAAATTAAAAGAAATCCATACCGCCCCTAAATGGCGGCACGCAAACCCACCCTTCAAAAAAGAAGAAAAAGGTCGTCTGAAACATGAACCCCCAAGACAAACGCTGGCAAATCCACCGCCATCTCGCCCAAGACACTGACGAGCGGCTGCAAATCGTCCGCAACGCGCCCAAACGCATCCTGCTGGTCGGTGCGGACGCGGACATCAGCCGCAGCCTGCTTGCCGCGCGCTATCCGAACGCGGTATTCGAAGAATACGACCCGCGTGCCGATTTCCTCCAAACCGCCGCAGCCGCGCGCAAAAGCGGTTTTTGGCAAAAGCTCACCGGCAAAACCGTCCCGCAACACTGCCAAGCCCTCACCGACCCGCTGCCCGAAGCCTCTGCCGATATGTTGTGGGCGAACCTCAGCCTGCCCCGTGCGGACGAAATCCTTCCTGTCCTCAAAAACTGGGCAAATGCCTTGAAAACAGACGGTTTATTATTCTTCACCCATTTCGGCCGCGACAGCCTGACCGAGCTGACAGGTCGTCTGAAAGACGCGGGGATAGCGTGTGAAACGCCGACCTTAATCGATATGCACGACCTCGGCGACATGCTTGCCGACAACGGTTTCTACGACCCCGTGACCGATACCGCCAAGCTCGAATTGAGCTACCGTAAAGCGGCGACGTTCCGGCAGGACATGGAAACCCTGGGCTTGTGGCACGCCTTGAAATTCAGCGACGCCCAAGCGGCTGAAGCGTTTGTGGATAAGATTTTTGAAACCGAAGGCGGTCTGACCGTCACACTCGAAACCGTGTACGGCCATGCCGTGAAGAAACTGACGCTGCCCGAGGGGGAAAACGTGGTGCGGTTTTATCCGAAAGGCTGAACGGTTTGGCGGAATGAATGAAAGGTCGTCTGAAAACGTTTTATAGTGGATTAACTTTAAACCAGTACGGCGTTGCCTTGCCTTAGCTCAAAGAGAACGATTCTCTAAGGTGCTGAAGCACCAAGTGAATCGGTTCCGTACTATCTGTACTGTCTGCGGCTTCGTCGCCTTGTCCTGATTTAAATTTAATCCACTATAACGAATGGCGTTAAAACGTTTTCAGACGACCTTTTTACGCGGCGGCAAGCCTGTTTCCTTTCCATTTCCGTCCAATGCCCGATCGGACAGATGGCTCAATTCGACTCAGGCGTTCTGCTTCAATCCACGCTAACGCTGACAAAAGAAGGTCGTCTGAAACCCAAAATCCGGTTTCAGACGACCTTTTTCAAACCCGTATCCGTCAATAAAGTTCTAACGGCACGTCCAGCAATGCCTGCGCGTTTTCAATCTGCGCGGCGCAGGCGTACACCTGTGGCAGGACGTGGGCGCAATAGACGCGGGCGTTGTGTTGCTGCGCGGCGTAGAAACCGCTGCCGAAGCCGTCGGCGTCTTCTGCTTGGGCGGCTTCGGCGGCAAGGTAGGCGCGGGCGAGTCCGATGGCGCCGAGCGTCAGTCCCATTTGTTGCAGGTAGGCGTTGGACGCGGCGGCGGCAAGGGCGGGACGGTCGGCGTATCCGACCATGCGGGCGATGCTTTGTTCCGCCGTTTCAATGGATTGCGCCAGTTGCTGCGCGACGACGGGTTCGGCGGCCGCGAGTTTGTCCGCCAGCTCTTTGCCTTCGGCGAGCAGCTTCAAGGGCAGCGCGCCGTTTTTGCCGGTGGTTTTGCGCCCTGCCAAATCGGCGGCCTGTATGCCGTTGGTGCCTTCGTAAATCGGCGTAATCCGCACGTCACGCAGGTATTGCGCCACGCCGCTTTCTTCGACGTAACCCGCACCGCCGTAAATCTGGACGGCGAGGTTGGTCAGGACGACGCCGTTGTCGGTCGGCCAGGCTTTGACGATGGGAATCAGGAAATCCAGTTCGCGCTCCGCTTCTTTGCGCAATACGTTGTCGGGGCAGGCGGCGGCAACATCGGTCAGGGCGGCGGCGCGCAGATAGAGGGTGCGTTGGGCGGCGAGCGTTGCCTTTTGTATCAACAACATACGGCGCACGTCGGGATGGCGGATAATCGCCACGTCGTCTGAACCGTCCGCCTCGTCGCGTCCCTGCACGCGCTCTTTGGCATAGGCGAGCGCGTTTTGGTAGGCGCGTTCGGCGACGGCGTGGCCTTCGATGCCGACGTTCAGCCGCGCGGTTTTCATCATGGTAAACATATACGCCAAACCCTTGCCCGCCCTGCCGACCAGATAGCCTTCGGCGTTGTCGAACTCCATCGTACAGGTCGGGCTGGCGTGTATGCCGAGCTTGTGTTCGATACCGATGGCGCGCACGCCGTTGCGTCCGCCCAAGCTGCCGTCCGCATTCACCAAATATTTCGGCACGATAAACATCGACACGCCCTGCACGCCCGGCGCGGCATCGGGCAGGCGCGCGAGCACCAGATGGACGATGTTTTCCGTCATTTCCTGATCGCCCCAAGTGATGAAGATTTTCTGACCGCTGAGGGCATACGCGCCGTTTTCTTTCGGCACGGCGCGGGTGGCGATATGGTTCAAATCCGAACCCGCCTGCGGTTCGCTCAAATTCATCGTTCCCGCCCATTCGCCGCTGCACATTTTCGGCAGATAGGTCTGTTTCTGCTCCTCGCTGCCGTGTTTGAACAGCGCGTCCACCGCCCCCAGCGTCAGCATCGGCATCAGCGACAGGGCGAGGTTGGCGGCGCACCACATCTCTTCACACGCCGCCGACACGACCGCCGGCAGCCCCTGTCCGCCAAACTCCGCCGGCGCGCGCAAACCCGCCCAGCCCGCTTCGCAGAAATCATAGTAGGCACGCGCCAAATCGGGATGAGTGGTGATCAGGTCGTCTGAAAAACCTGCGCCGTGCAAATCGCCGGTGCGGTTGGTGTCCGCCCATTGTTCCGAGGCAAACCGCGCCGCTTCGTCCAGCACCGCATCCACCGTTTCCGCATCCAAACCTTCCGCATGGGACAGTTTCAGGATTTCGTCCAACCTGCCGTGCACGCGGATGCCGAAACGCAATTCGTTTACAGGGGCCGTGTAGCTCATGGAATCTCTCCGAAGTGAATGATTTGAAATGGATTTGGGATAAATTGGTATAGTTATACTAATCCTAAACCACAGGTTTGCAAAGCGCAGACTTTCAGACGACCTCGGGCAAAATATAGTGGATTAAATTTAAATCAGGACAAGGCGACGAAGCCGCAGACAGTACAGATAGTACGGAACCGATTCACTTGGTGCTTCAGCACCTTAGAGAATCGTTCTCTTTGAGCTAAGGCGAGGCAACGCCGTACCGGTTTAAAGTTAATCCACTATACAAGGCTATCCTTTTATTTTTAAAAAAATTATTTCAAATCAGGCAGCATGGGCGGAGCGCAGCAGGTTTGAGCGCGGTCAAAGTCGTCAAAGGTCGTCTGAAAAAGATTTTGAACTTTTCAGACGACCTTTTTAAGAAAACAAATTTTCCGGGAACCAGCCCTTCAATCAACTTTATCAAGGTATTGATTCTTAAACCAACCGATGACAAGTTATCGTCTATTCAAAACAATTGGCGGGACTTCTTCCATTTATCGTAATAC
>CAUSOO010000077.1:0-10223 GCA_963533245.1 uncultured Neisseria sp. | reverse complement strand
GCGTGTACGTCTATACCTGCCCGCCGCACCGCATGATGAACATGAGCGGCGTGATCCAGGTCGGCAAACCGGTGAACAAAGCCAAAGCGCAAGCCGTCGTGGACGAACTGGAAAACCGCGCCATGCAGAGCAAGGGTCGTCTGAAAAAATACATGCAGCAGGTCAAATAAACTACCGCACAAACAAAAGGTCGTCTGAAACCGTTTCCCGTTTTCAGACGACCTTTTGCCAACCTTCATCCCCAATCCTCATTCCTCTTCCGCCGAAATCTTCTCGTTCAGAAAATCGATAAAGCTGCGCACCTTCGCGCTCAAAAACGCCCTGTCCACATAAACCGCGTTTAATTGCTCGGTCCGCACCCGATATTCCGGCAGCAGGCTGACCAACCTGCCTTCCTTCAAATCCTGTCTGGCAGACCACAACGGCTGATAGGCGATGCCCGCGCCCGCCCTGACCAATTCGCGTATCATCAGCGTATTGTCGCTTTGAATCACCGGATTGAGCGTCAGAATACTTTTTTCGCCCGTTTCCCGATGGGTGATTTCCAAATTGCGCTGGTCGGTGTAGGTCGGCAGGATGGCGGGATGGCGCATGACCTCTTCGGGCGTTTGCGGTTTGCCGTGTTTCGCCAGATATTCGGGCGAGGCAAGCAGGACGAATTGGATTTGCGCCAGCGGCTTGACGATAAGCGACGGCGACAGGGTTTTTGCCACGCGCAAGGCGAGGTCGAAGCCTTCGGCAATCAAATCGACGTGGCGGTTGTCGAGCACCAAATCGAGCGTGACTTCGGGATAGCGTTCGCGGTATTCCGCCAGCCAAGTGCCGATTAAATTGCCCGCAAACCAAAGCGGCATGGTTACGCGCAACATGCCCTGCGGCGTGTCCGCCCCGCCTGCCGCCTTTTGCGCGGCGGTGTCGAGCGTGTCGAGCGCGTAGCTGCATTGGCGGTAGTATTCTTCGCCCGCTTCGGTCAGGTGGAGGTTGCGGCTGTTGCGGTGCAGCAGCTTGGCCTTAATCGAATTTTCCAGATGGCTGACGTGTTTGCTCGCCATCGCGGTGGAAATATCAAGCTGCTCGGCGGCGCGGGTGAAGCTGCCGCTTTGGACGACTTGGCGGAAAACTTTGAGGCTGAACAGGGTATCCATGTTTTCTTTTAGGGAAACGTTGTGTCAATAAAAGAAGTATATATCTACCGGCAGTAATTATCTATACTGCACAGATAAGATTAGTTTTCATTTAAACCCCGCATTTTGATAAGGAGAACCCCATGTCTGCAACCTGCGCCCGTATCCAACCTATTTTATTGTCCGTATTGCGTATCGTAACCGCCTACCTCTTCCTCCTGCACGGTACGTCGAAATTCTTCGGCTTTCCGACCGCCATGGGCGGCGGCTCGCCCGAAGGCTTGATGCTGGTGGCAGGCATTTTGGAAATCGTCGGCGGCATCCTGTTGATTCTCGGACTGTTCACCCGTCCCGCCGCTTTCATCCTGTCCGGTCAGATGGCGGCTGCCTATTTCATGGCACACGCCTCCCAAGGTTCGGCACTGTTCCCGCTTGCCAACGGCGGCGAATCGGCAGTATTGTTCTGCTTCGTGTTCCTCTATCTAGCAGCAGCCGGCGGCGGCTCATTGGCATTGGACAACCTGTTCGGCAAAAACAAATCCTGATAGGCCCAAAGGTCGTCTGAAAACAAGCGAAGCGGGTTTGGCGCATCCATTTCCCAACCCGCCAACCGATTAAACATCAATCAAAGGAAAAACAAAATGACTTATCAAACCTTGCAGCAAGCGGCAGAAACCCGCCGTTCCATTTACGCGCTGAACAAAAACCTGCCTGTCAGCAACGAAGAAATCAGCGAAATCGTCAAACACGCCGTCTTACACACGCCTTCTTCCTTCAACTCGCAATCCACCCGCGTCGTCGTCCTCTTCGGCGAAGAACACGGCAAAGTGTGGCAATTCGTTGAAGACGCATTGCGCGCCATCGTGCCTGCCGAACAATTCGAGCCGACCGCGCAAAAATTAAACCTGTTCAAAGCAGGTGCGGCGACCATTTTGTTCTTCGAAGATCAAAACGTCGTCAAAGGCCTGCAAGAGCAGTTCCCTTCTTATGCCGCCAACTTCCCCGTCTGGGCGGACCATGCGAACGCGATGACGCAATACGCCGTCTGGACAACGCTTGCCGCCGCCGGTGTGGGCGCGAACCTGCAACACTACAACCCGCTGCCCGACGCCGCCATCGCCAAAGAATGGAACCTGCCCGAAAGCTGGCTTTTGCGCGCGCAAATGGTTATCGGCGGCATCGAAGCGCCTGCCGGTGAAAAAGCCTTTGAGCCTGTGGAAAACCGTTTGAAAGTGTTCGGCGCATAATTGCCCGTCAAACAAAAAAGGTCGTCTGAAAACCAACTTCGGTTTCAGACGACCTTTTGTTCAAATAGGCAAGGCTCAGGATAAACCAACCTGTAGTGTGGGCTTTGCCTGCGATCTTCCGCCCGAACATCCCTATCCAATCCTCCCTGTTCATCCGTGGGTAAAACCCACGCTGCGGGCGGTTGGCGGTTTAACGGATAGGGCAAAGCAAAAAAGGTCGTCTGAAAAATTGGGATTCCGGTTTTCAGACGACCTTTCGCTCACTCTCTGCAATCCTTCTATAGTGGATTAAATTTAAATCAGGACAAGGCGAGGCAACGCCGTACTGGTTTAAAGTTAATCCACTATATAATAGGGTCTCCACCCAACCCCATATTTCGGGGAAACCCGCCCAGCGAAAGGACATCCCATGACCGCCCTGCAAACCATAGCCGAACACCTCACCCGACACCGCCAAACCGTCACCTGCGCCGAATCCTGCACCGGCGGCCTGTTGGCGGGCGCGTTCACCAGCATTGCGGGCAGCTCGCAATGGTTTCATCAAAGTTTCGTCACTTACAGTAACCAAGCCAAAGAAGAGCGCCTCGGCGTCATGCCCGACACGCTGCTGCAACACGGCGCGGTCAGTCGCGAAACCGTATACGAAATGGCGCGCGGTGCCAAAGCCGTCGCCCAAGCCGACTACGCCCTCAGTATTTCCGGCATCGCAGGCCCGGGCGGCGGCAGCGCGGCGAAACCTGTCGGCACGGTTTGGTTCGGTTTGTCCACGCCGACCGAATCATTGGAACAGATGCAAGTCTTCAGCGGCGACCGCGAAGCCGTCAGAACACAGGCTGTCGAGTTTGCCCTTAATCTTTTGGCAAAACATTTGGTCTGACCGTTTTTTGTCGGCTGCGAATCCGTTGGCTTTCGAAAACCCGACGTGTGCGGTTTCCACATACCACATAAAAAGCAGGGATGCCATCACGCACCCCTGCTTTTTGTTTTCAGACGACCTTAAAACCTTGTGCCCAAGCTGATGTGCCAACGGAGTTTTTTGTCTTGGTGTCCGTAGGCGACGTCGAAGGAGAACGGGGCGACGGGGCTGAACCAGCGCACGCCGAGGCCGGTACCGTGTTTCATACTCATGCGTTTGAAGTTGCCTGCGGCGTCGCCGACATCGTGGAAGACGGCGCCGGATACGCTTTTGGTAATCGGGAATTGGTATTCGAGGCTGCCGACCAGTAATGCCCTATCGGGGAGGACGGAATTGTTCGGACCTGCCAGACCGATGCTGTCGAGTTCGTAACCGCGTACGGAAGATGCGCCGCCGGTGCGGAACATGAGGCTGGAAGGTACGTCTTCGCCTTCGCGGGCATAAACGTAACCTGCCTGCCCGCGGACGATGAAGGTGCCGAGTTTTTTGTTTTCGGGCGTGTAGAAATAGCCTGCGCGGGCGGTGGCGCGCGCCATGGTGGTGGAGGACAGGAAGTTGCCCAGTGTTGCGCCGATTTTGCCGTCGAGGTAGTAGCCGTTTTCGGGACGCAGCTCGGTTTCGATGTTTTGGCGTTTCCACGAGGCGGTCAGCATGGTGGCGTGGCTGCGGCCGAGGTCGTAATTGGTATTGGGTACTTTGCGGTCTTCGGTAATGAATTCGATACCGAGGCGCGATTCGATGCCGTTGCGGTCGCGCACGCGCCAAATACCGCTGGTCAGGGCGCGTTTTTCAAGGTTTTGGGTGGTCGAGCGATTGTAGGACGTGTTGGTCGTCCAATATTTGCCTTCGCTGTTGCGCGGCTGGCTGATACCGGCGGCGAGGGTGGTTTCGTATTTGTCCATGTCCCAAACGACGGAGCCGATGTAGCCTTTGTTGAAGAGGTTGTAGTAGTCGTAACCGATGCGTCCGCCGAGGCCGTATTCGGAATCGTAGCGGATACCGGTTTCGAGTTTGTGGCGTTTGACTTCGGTAACGTTGACTTTGACGGGCACGCGGTCGCCTTGGAGGCGGTCGAAGTCGGCTTGAACGGATGCGCCGGAGTAATGTCCGTTTTGTTC
Source organism: uncultured Neisseria sp. (assembly GCA_963533245.1). Taxonomy (GTDB): domain Bacteria; phylum Pseudomonadota; class Gammaproteobacteria; order Burkholderiales; family Neisseriaceae; genus Neisseria. Next base: position 5,818 of record CAUSOO010000077.1, on the reverse strand, counting down.
GAGCGCTTGTTGGAAGTCGAGCAAGAGGTCGAGATCGTAGGGTGCGCCGGGTTTGAAACGTGCCAGGCCGGCAACGACGTTTTCGGGATAACGGCGGGTGCCGGTGATTTCAAAGTCGCCGAAATAAATGGGGCGGTTGCTTTCGACGGTAACGTTCAGATCGGCGGTGTTGTTGTTGGGATTGACGGTGGCTTGAGTGTTGCTGAGTTTGGCAAGCGGGTATTTTTTGCGGGTTACTGCGCTGAGGACGGAGGTTTTGCTGCCGCTCCAGCCGTCTTGGTCAAAGTATTCGCCAACGGGCTGCTGCCAGTTGAGCATGGCTTTTTGGTAATACTCGGCAAGGTTGTCGTCTGAAAGGATGTCGCCGAGGATGGCGACGCTGACGTTGTCGATTTTGGTGCGCGGGCCGGGATTGACGGCGACGGTGTAGCTCGAACCGTTGTCTTGGACATTGACGCTGCCGTTGAAATAGCCTTTGGTTTTGAGCATGGTTTTGACGTTGTCGGGTGCTTCTTCGGCGAGGAAGCCGACCTGCTCTTTGTCCAATTCTTCGTCCTGCTGCTGGGTAATCAGCGGCAGGTATTCTTCGAGCATGGATTTGACTTCGCTGTTTTTGGTTTCGATTTTGACGGGAAACTTGGGCGTCAGTTTGCCTGCTTTGGCAGCCTGCTCGGATTGCCCGCCCTGCTTGAAGCCGGGAATCTGTTCGTAGTCTTCGGCACGCGGCAGGTCTGCTGCGGCTGCGTGTCCGTAGGCAAGGGCGAGTGAAGCAATCAAAATGGGCGAAGTCAGTCTGGTCATGGCAAAAAAATGTTTCAACGGCAGAAGGGTTCTAAATTCTACCATTATTTTCAATCGGGTTTAAAACCCGCCCGAGACGGAGGGGTCGTCTGAAAAGGCAGATACCCAAAAACACATTTACCCATTCAATACAAAAAATCAGGCACAAACTGTCCGACAAGTCCAAAAACAGGGCATTTTCCGCCACGATAATCAATTTAATATGTAAACCTGCGCAATAATTGATATTTTCTTTTAAAATGCAACGTTTCTTAACACATAAAGTAAGAGGACGTATCATGGCAAGTGGTAATCCACTACTGAACGCAGTCAACCGTATCGGACTTGTCCCGCAAATCATCATCGGTTTGATGTTGGGCGTCTTGGTCGGCTCCATTTCCCCGAAAGCAGGTTTGGGCGCAGGGCTGCTCGGCGAATTGTTCGTCGGCGCATTGAAAGCCGTCGCCCCCGTATTGGTGTTTGTCTTAGTGACCGCCGCGCTGGTGCAATACCGCAAAGGCGGCGAAGCCAAAATCAAACCCATCATTATTCTGTATCTCGTCGGCACATTTGCCGCAGCCGCCGTCGCCGTTGCCGCCAGTATGGCATTCCCGACCGCGCTGGTGTTTAAAGACGTTGCCACCTCCACCCTCGCCCCGCCCTCCGGCATCGTCCAAGTCCTCAAAGAGCTTTTGATGAAGCTCGTGTCCAACCCGATTAACGCCATTGCGCAAGCCAACTATATCGGCATTCTCGCATGGGCGTTGGTTTTAGGCTCCGCATTGCGCCACCACGGCTCCGACACCACCCGCCAAGTCGTCGCCGACCTCTCCGACGCCGTGACCACCGTCGTACAATGGGTTATCCGTTTCGCCCCCTTGGGTATTTTCGGACTGGTCTCCCAAACCGTTGCCGAAACCGGCTTTTCCGCCTTCCTCAGCTACGGACGCCTCTTAGCCGTCCTGCTCGGCAGTATGGCGTTTATCGCCCTCGTCGTGAACCCGCTCATCGTCTGGTCGCAAACCCGCAAAAACCCCTACGGACTGGTCTTCACCTGCCTGCGCGAAAGCGGACTCTACGCCTTCTTCACCCGCTCCTCCGCCGCCAATATCCCCGTCAACATGGCATTGGCGAAAAAACTCGGCTTACATGAAGACACCTACTCCGTCTCCATCCCGCTGGGCGCAACCATCAACATGGCAGGTGCAGCGATTACCATCACCGTCTTAGCCATGGCAGCCGCCTACACCAAAGGCATCGTCGTCGATTACCCCACCGCCCTGCTCCTGAGCCTCGTCGCCACCGTCGGCGCATGCGGCGCATCCGGCGTTGCCGGCGGCTCGCTGCTGCTGATCCCCGTCGCCTGCAGCCTCTTGGGCATAGACAACGACTTCGCCATGCGCGTCGTCGGCGTCGGCATGATTATCGGCGTTATCCAAGACTCCGCCGAAACCGCCCTCAACTCCTCCACCGACGTACTCTTTACCGCCGCCGCCGACTTAGGCAGCCGCCGCAAAGACTAAAGATTCGGTTGTTTCGCAAAAAGTCAAAAAGGTCGTCTGAAATTTCAGACGACCTTTTTTCTATTTTACAGTCGGAATTGGATAGATTATTGAATGGTATCAATCCTGAAATCATCAGGACGGTTCAAAAGATTTTTCACTTTCCATCATTTCGATTATTTGTTGATGCAGAAACTCTGCCAATCAAATCTATCCGATATTAATATGCATAAGCGCTATCTCGTACATGACCTTTTTGCAGATAGGCATTAGATACATAACCCGTCAGTCCGCCAACCTGAACTTTTACCCAACAGCCGCCGCTAGCATTGTTGCAGGCGTTGGTTTCAGCCACCACTTGAAGTTGCTGTCCGTCTTTTAATTGAATAACAGAAACTGAAGAAATAGACGGTCCACCTCGAAGATTTACCGAACCACTACCAGATTCCGAAATTACAAAAGCTGGGTAACGGACGAGTTTTTCGGTAACTTTGGCAGCTTGTTGTGAAGCAGCCGGTTTTGCAGCAGCTTTTCGGGGTTCTTCTTGTTTTACTCCGACTTCCTCTTTTGGCTTGTCCTCATCTTCCAAAGCTTGTTTCTTTTTAGCTTCTTCGCGTTTACGTTCCTCAGCAGCCTGTTTTTTCTTTACTTCTTCCTGTTTTTTCTCTTCCTCCAGCATTTGTTTCATCTGTAAGTCTTCTTGGGCATCTTGGTAGGCTTTTTGATAGAGTTCGTCTTCTCTTTGCTGTTGCTCAATTTGTTTCCGGTGTTCTTGTTCTTGATTTTCGCGTTCAGCTTGTTGCTTTTGTTGCTGCGCCAGTTGTTCTTTCAATGCAGCAAGCTCTTTTTGGGTTTCACTTTCTCCACCATTACAGGCAGCAAGCAGAGACAGAGATAAAAAACCTACGGAAATAACTGATAAAGCTTTTTTCATGTTTACTCTCTAATAGTTGAACGAAGAGAAAAAGTCTTCAAAATTGGAGATAGCCTACATATCATTCAAGATGATGATGGCGTTGATATTATATTGCCGACTTTATGCAACTTTTACAAAAATCTGTTTTTGATAATATATTTTCCTTATACGCCATGTCAATACTGATTATCATATTCCTAGGCTATGCATTAATGTTATTCCCAATTTAAATAATATCCGATGACGAAAAGCCATAAAAATATTTGTCGACAACAAAATTCGTACTTGGACGGATAGAAACAATCGGTTACTAAAAAATATAGCTGAACGGCTGTATGAATTTCGTAAAATCTTAAGAAAAAGCGGAACCTGCCTGTACAGCCGCGTTCCAATTATTTTCATCATTTTAGGATTCGGATGTTCAAAAAAGCCCTTGTTTTTATATTGATTTTGTTCTTTACCGCCGCGCTTTTGCCGCTGTGGATCATGTGGCGCGATTTTTGGGTGTCGCGGTTGGATGCGGATACGGTGCGTCCGGCGGATGCTGCGGTCGTGCTTTCGACCCGTTCTTATGAAGGGGGTCGTCTGAATCCTTGTTTGGTGGCGCGCGTTGAAGCGGCTGTCGAGCTGTATCGTGCCGGCAAGGTGAAAAAACTGGTGATGTCGGGCGGACTCAGCCGCGATTTTCAGTCTGCTTCGGGCAATATGCAGGCGATTGCGGAGAAGATGGGGGTACCGAAGGCGGACATTATCCAAGAGCGGCGGGCGGAAAATACGTTTGAGAACATTGTGTTCAGCCGCTATTTTATTGAAAACAGCCCGCGCGTCGTCATTGTCAGCGCCGGTTTTCATTTGGCGCGGGCGCGGATGATGGCGGACAAGCAGTGGCAGGGACACGATATTCAGGTGTATGCCGCGCCGTTTTGTTCCGAGCCTTACGGCGGCTATGGTTTCACGGTATTGCGCGAGTCGGCGGCGTTTGTCAAAAACGCTTTGAAGGGAAGGTTGTAGTTTCAGACGACCCGAAGTTGCCGGGTCAAATCATGTATAATTGCAAACAATTTGACTGTTTGATTTAACCGTTTGACCGACCTACCGACAGGACTCCGACATGATCAACCCTATCGCTGCACTTTCCCCCCTAGACGGCCGCTACGCCAAATCCGTTGAAGTATTGCGTCCGATTTTCTCCGAATACGGCCTGATGAGGGCGCGCGTCAAAGTCGAATTGAGCTGGCTCAAAGCCCTCGCCGCCGAACCGAAAATCACCGCAATTCCCGCCTTCAGCGATTTCACGCTTGCCGAAATCGACAAAGTTATCGAAAACTTTTCATTGGAAGACGCAGCCGCCGTCAAAGCCATCGAAGCGACCACCAATCATGATGTCAAAGCCATCGAATACTGGCTTAAAGAACGCTTCGCCGGCGTACCCGAAGTCGCCGCCGCCAGCGAGTTCATCCACTTCGCCTGCACCAGCGAAGACATCAACAACCTGTCCCACGCCCTGATGCTGCAAGAGGCGCGCGAAACCGTCATCCTGCCCAAACTTGCCGAAATCATCGAAAAACTCACCGGCATGGCGCACGACCTTGCCGCCGTCCCCATGATGAGCCGTACCCACGGCCAGCCCGCCACGCCGACCACTTTGGGCAAAGAAACCGCCAACATCGTGTACCGCCTGCAACGCCAGTTCAAAAACCTTCAGGCGCAAGAATTCCTCGGCAAAATCAACGGCGCGGTCGGCAACTACAACGCCCACATGGTCGCCTATCCCGACGTCGATTGGGAAACCCACTGCCGCAACTTCGTCGAAATCGGCCTCGGCCTGACCTTCAACCCCTACACCATCCAAATCGAACCGCACGACTACATGGCTGAATTCTTCCAAACCCTCAGCCGCATCAACACCATCCTGATCGACTTCAACCGCGACGTTTGGGGTTATATTTCATTGGGTTACTTCAAACAAAAAGTCAAAGCGGGCGAAGTCGGCTCTTCCACCATGCCGCACAAAGTCAACCCCATCGACTTTGAAAACTCCGAAGGCAACCTCGGCATGGCCAACGCCGTATTGGGCTTCTTATCCGAAAAACTGCCCGTCTCCCGCTGGCAGCGCGACCTGACCGACAGTACCGTCCTGCGCAACATGGGCGTAGGCGTAGGCTATGCCGTGTTAGGTTTCGCCGCCCACCTGCGCGGCCTGAACAAGCTCGAACCTAATCCCGCCGCGCTGGCCGCCGATTTGGATGCCACTTGGGAGCTGCTCGCCGAGCCGATTCAAACCGTTATGCGCCGCCACGGTGTTGCCAATCCTTACGAAAAACTGAAAGACCTGACGCGCGGCAAAGGCGGCATCACGCCCGAAGTGCTGAAAGTCTTCATCGAATCGCTGGAAATCCCCGCCGAAGCCAAAGCCCAACTGCTTGCCCTGACCCCTGCGCTCTACATCGGCAAGGCGGAAGAATTGGCGAAACGGATTTGATACCGTCTTAATGATTTGAGATTGAGTTGAAACAAAAGGTTGTCTGAAAACCAAGATTCAGGGGTTTCAGACGACCTTTCGTCAAATATAGTGGATTAACTTTAAACCGGTACGGCGTTGCCTCGCCTTAGCTCAAAG
>CAUSOO010000076.1:0-10248 GCA_963533245.1 uncultured Neisseria sp. | reverse complement strand
TGACGCAGCAAGTCGGCGTATTCTTTTTTCACTTCGCCCAAGATACGCACGCCCAAACCGGGGCCGGGGAACGGATGGCGGTACACCATTTCACGCGGCAAGCCCAAGGCAACGCCGAGTTCGCGCACTTCGTCTTTAAACAAGTCGCGCAACGGCTCAAGCAGCTTGAGTTTCATGTTTTCAGGCAGGCCGCCGACGTTATGGTGCGATTTGATGGCGTGGGCTTTTTTGGTTTTCGCGCCTGCGGATTCGATTACGTCGGGGTAAATCGTGCCTTGCGCCAGCCATTTGGCGTTGGTGAGTTTTTTCTCTTCGGCATCAAATACTTCGATGAATTCCGCGCCGATGATTTTGCGTTTTTTCTCAGGGTCGGTAACGCTGGCGAGTTTCGCCATGAATTGCTCTTCGGCATCGACGTGAATCACCTTCACACCCAAGTTGCGGGCGAACATATCCATCACCATTTTGCCTTCGTTCAGGCGCAAGAGGCCGTGATCGACAAACACACAAGTCAGTTGGTCGCCGATGGCGCGGTGAATCAGCGCGGCGGCTACGGAAGAGTCCACGCCGCCAGAAAGACCTAAAATCACTTCGTCGCTGCCGACCTGTTCGCGGATTTTGGCAACGGCTTCTTCGATGTAGTTCGGCATCGTCCAGCTCGGTTGCGCGCCGCAGATGTCTAAGACAAAGCGGTTCAACAGGGCGCGGCCTTGTTTGGTGTGGGTCACTTCGGGGTGGAATTGGATGCCGTAGAATTGTTTTTCGACGTTTTCCATCATGGCAATCGGGCATGACGGGGTATCGCCGATCACGGCAAAGCCGTTGGGCAGCTTGGACACTTTGTCACCGTGGCTCATCCATACGTCCAGCGTGTTCGGCACGTCGTCGTAAATATCGCGGGTCAGTTCGCTGTCGATGGTTTTGACTTGCGCGTAACCGAATTCGCGCTGGTTGCCGGGCTGAACTTCGCCGCCCAAGTGGTGTGCCATAAACTGCATTCCATAGCAGATGCCCAAAACCGGAATGCCCAAATCGAAAATGCCGGTATCGGCTTGATAGTCGGATTCGTAAACGGAATTGGGGCCGCCGGAAAGGATGATGCCTTTCGGATTGAAGGCTTTGATTTCGTCCAAAGGCATATCGAAAGAATGCAACTCACAATAAACATGAGCTTCGCGCACGCGGCGGGCGATCAGCTGGGTAACTTGCGAACCGAAGTCGAGGATGAGGATTTTGTCTTGGGTCATGGCGGGAACTTTGCAGAGTGATAGGGAACGGTCTGACTGTTTCAAAACGGGATTCCGATAACAAAACAGGTCGTCTGAAAACGGCGGATTATACCATTTTCAGACGACCTTTGCAGGGAGGGGGGCTTAGTTATCCTGCTGTTTATGCTGCTTATAAGGCACCATATCGCTGCGCGAAAGCAGCAGCAGGCAGCCCAGTACCATCATTCCCAAAGCAACCAGCGGCGAATATCCGAGCCAGTATTGATTGTGCAGATATACCGCCGCGCCGATATACACCAGCAGCGGGCCGGAAACGATAGACTGCTTGTTGACACCGTCCATCACCAAAACTGCAATCCCCGCCAGCACCATACCGGCGGACACGATGGTCGAAGTTGCGGGCAGGATGTCCGTCGTTTTCAAAAACCAAACGGCACCGAAGATAATCAAAAACAGCGGCAGGAAAAGCGAAGAGCGGGACATGACGTTACTCCGTAAAATTTCAGACGACCCTGATTATTGGGTCGCAGGGGTCGTCTGAAAAGCCTGAAGAAAGCAATCTTGGGTATGTTTTTGCAAACATAGGGCTTGATGTGTAAAAAGCAGATACAAGTTTGCAGCAGCATCGGCGCCCAGCGTTCCATTCACGCTGTTATCAGCCTCAGCGCACATTTTTCATCAAACGTTGTTTTTCGCGTTTCCAGTCGGCTTCTTTCAGGCTTTGGCGTTTGTCGTGTTGTTTTTTACCCTTCGCCAAACCGATTTCCATTTTGATTTTGCCGCGTGTGAAGTGCAGGTTCAACGGGACGATGGTGTAACCCGCACGCTCGGTTTTACCGATGAGCTTGTTGATTTCGGATTGCTTGAGCAAAAGCTTGCGCGGACGGACGGGGTCGGGTTTGACGTGCGTCGAAGCAGTCGGCAGCGCGGTAATATGGCAGCCGACCAGATAAAAAGCGTCTTTTTTCCAGTAGATATAGCTTTCTTTCAACTGCACCCGCCCGGCGCGGATGGCTTTGACTTCCCAACCTTCCAATACCAGACCGGCTTCGAGCTGGTCTTCGATAAAGAAGTCGTGAAAGGCTTTTTTATTATTGGCAATACTCATTATTTTGATTCTTCTATACTTTTCAGACAAGCTATTTTATCAGCGCGTCCTAGAAATGAAAATGTTTGAATGTGAACGGATGCGATAAACCTTGAGCAGTCCTGTCCTCAAAATCAAATGCCCGACATTTCATCCGCAAGCCTGCCTGAATACCATTTAGCTTTATCCTTTATTTCTTTCCATCAACAAAAACAACATCACCGAATTCAATATCAAGATGTCGTCGTTCAAACTCGCTTGGGCTTCTTTGTGCAGGCTGAATTTCCCTTCCCATAACGCCCTCAATTTCTTCAAGCGGTACACCAAAGTCCCGTCGGGTCGGGTAATCAAATAAGTCGGGTTGAAAAAAAGACCCGTCAGCGAACCCAAATAAGGAATCTGCCCTGCCATTTTGTCCAATACTGTCACCCACGGATTTTTTTCACGGATATGGAAAAGCAGCTGATCTTCCGCATCCGTCACCTGATAGCTGGTGCGCCAAAGCGACCCGACGCCATCATGCACTACTTTCCCCAAGACCTTGCCGGAGGCATCTTGGATGATATAGGTCGCACCAAAATCAATAATCTGTTCCGAATGAATGGTGAATACGGGTGCATCCTGATTGCGGTTAGGGAAAACATTAATCCACTCTTTGAGTTTAAACATTTTCTGCCGCGTATAAGCGATTTCGTTACCCGCTTCGTCTTTGACAAAAAAATCATTGGCAATGGATAAAAGTTTGAAATTGAAATAAAGCGGAAAGCGCAGACTTTTGTTTTCATGAGAAGCGCTCATGCTTTCATACATTTTTATATAATCAATCATCAGATTTTTCCTTGCCGTTTTATAGTGGATTAACTTTAAACCAGTACGGCGTTACCTCGCCTTGTCCTGATTTAAAGTTAATCCACTATACATAGAAGATGAATTGAAAGGTCGTCTGAAAGCCGTTATGTGGTTTTCAGACGACCTTTTTACACCGTTTATTGCGATTTCAAGCGGTTCAACAACGTTTTGACCGTACCGCCGTAATACGCGCTTGAAGTGCAGTACACCGTTTCTAAGCCGCACTGACCTTGCGAGCCGTATTTCTTGATACACTGATTCAGCGCGACCTGATGCACGCTCTTAAAGCGCGGCGAAGTAATCACAACCGCATTGTTTGTCGTCAGCCTGCCTTCCGATTTCGGGTATGCGACGGCGATGCAGGTGTTATGAAGCGGAACAACGGATTTACAGCCTGTCGCCTCACCGTTTTGCACGCCGGAAAGCGTGTCCTGCCCGCGGCAAAACGCTTCCAGCTCCGCATTTGCCTCGATTTGCGACATATTTTCTTTAGTCGTTTTAATCAGCAGCGCATCATTGCCGTCTTGCGGGTTCTGCCACATGGCGAGATAACCATAAGTATCCGCTGCATTTGCGCCTGCTGACAAAATGGTGGCGATAAGTGCCGTTACAATTTTTTTCATTATTGATTCCAAATGCTTATGTCGTTATGTTTGACTGTCATCATTATAAAGCAAAGCCCATTGCGAATATATGCCCGCATCACTTTTCGTTTTAAAGGCTTGACCAAAAGGTCGTCTGAAACGGCTTACTCCTGCGGCTGTTTTCTGTGTTTCACACATTCTGCGGCATATTGCTCGCCCCAGCGGTGCATTGCTTCGATAACGGGCATCAATGTCCGTCCGAACGCCGTCAGCGAATACTCCACTTTCGGCGGCACCTGCGGATACACTTCGCGATGGACAATACCGTCGTGCTCCAACTCGCGCAGCTGCAACGTCAACATCCGCTGGGTAACGCCTGCCAGCAGACGCTGCAACTCGTTGAATCGTCGGGTTTCCCCGTGTAAATAATATAAAATCAACACCTTCCACTTGCCGCCGATAATATCCAAAGTATTAACGACCGGACAGCAGGCGCCGTGTGCCGGTTCTGTTCCCGCCATTATTGACCTCCGAATGACAGTATAAAAATTGTGCGTACTTGCGAATAAGTTTGTACCCCATATAATACACGCAACAAAGTATGGCAACCATGACATTATTAATTTCATTACACAAAGGTCGTCTGAAAAGGTTTCAGACGACCCCACAAGAAGGAACCTCATCATGCGCAACGTCAAACAAATCTACCGTGCAAACAGCCAACACTGGGTCGGCGACGGATTCCTCGTCCAACCCCTGTTCTCCCACATGGGCGACGACCGCGGCACCAACCCTTTCCTGATGCTCGACTACGCCGCACCCTATGAATTCTCCCCCAACGAAGCCCGCAGCCCGCGCGGTGTCAGACAACACCCGCACAAAGGCTTTGAAACCGTTACCATCGCCTACCACGGCGAAGTGGCACACCGCGACTCCAGCGGCGGGGGCGGCATCATTTACGAAGGCGACGTGCAATGGATGACCGCAGGTTCGGGCATCATCCATGAAGAATTCCACTCCGAAAACTTCAGCAAAAAAGGCGGACTGTTTGAAATGGTCCAACTTTGGGTCAACCTACCCGCCAAAGACAAAAACACGCCGCCGCGCTATCAGCATCTCGCCAAAACCGGTATCCCCGTGGTTGAGCTCCCTGACGAGGCAGGCTGCCTGCGTCTGATTGCAGGAGAATACAAAGGCGTAAAAGGCGCAGCCGACACCTTCACCGAAATGAACGTCTGGGACATCGTTTTGAATGCCGGTAAAAAAGCCGTATTGGAAATACCCGAAGCCCACAACCTGTCCATGGTCGTCCTGCGTGGCAACGTTACACTAAACGGCAAAGAGCAGGCGGGCGCTGGACAACTGGTCGGCTTTGAGAAAAGCGGCGGCAATGTACACATAGAAGCCGACAGCGAAGAAGTCAAAATCCTTTTGCTCTCCGGCGTCCCGATTGACGAACCCGTCGTCGGCTATGGCCCGTTTGTGATGAACACCGCCGAAGAAATCCACCAAGCCATCAGCGATTTCAAAAGCGGCAAATTCGGCAGCATCGATTGAGCATCTGCGCCGAAACAAAATAGGCTGTATCTCACAGACAGGTTTCTCGTGCTGAAAACGGATATCACGCGTTTCACTATAGTGGATTAAATTTAAATTAGGACAAGGCGAGGCAACGCTGTACTGGTTTAAAGTTAATCCACTATAAAATCCAATAGACAATGGTTTCGGCTATACTGTCGGCTGTCGCGGCGTTGGCCCATTTTGCTGTGCGCAATCTGTAAGCCGTCGCCCGATATTGATAACCGATTCATTTCGCTCTATTTATAGTGGATTAACTTTAAACCAGTACAGCGTTGCCTCGCCTTGGCTCAAAGAGAACGATTCTCTAAGGTGCTGAAGCACCAAGTGAATCGGTTCCGTACTATCTGTACTGTCTGCGGCTTCGTCGCCTTGTCCTGATTTAAAGTTAATCCACTATATTTCCCAGTCAACCCCAAAAAGGAAACCCTTATGGCTCAAATTACCTTCCACGACAACCCTGTCCATACTTCCGGCGACCTGCCCGCTGTTGATCAAACCGCGCCTGCATTCAGCCTGACCGCTGCCGACCTGTCCGACAAAACTTTGGCGGATTTTGCGGGCAAACGCAAAGTCTTGAACATTTTCCCGAGCGTCGACACCGGCGTGTGCGCCCAATCCGTGCGTACGTTTAACCAACGCGCGTCTTCTTTGGACAACGCAGTCGTACTGTGCATCTCCGCCGACCTGCCGTTTGCCCAAGCGCGTTTCTGCGGTGCGGAAGGTTTGGACAATGTTGTGAACTTGTCTACATTCCGCAGCAGCTTTGCCGCCGATTACGGCGTCGCCCTGACCGACAGTCCGTTGCGCGGACTAACTGCGCGCGCCGTTGTGGTTTTGGACGAAAACGACAAAGTCCTGCACAGCGAACTGGTTGCCGAAATTGCCAACGAGCCTGATTACGATGCGGCTTTGGCTGTTTTGTAAATAAGGGTTTTAAAGCTGAAAAAGGTCGTCTGAAAAGTTTCAGACGACCTTTTGTCTTTCTTCCTAAACTATTTTGCAGGCGGCTTCAATTCAAACACTTCGGGATGCGCCTTAAAATATTCTACGGCGATAAATCCGCCGCCGATGATGATCACCAGGAACACCGCCATGACAATCATAGCAAGGATGAATTTATCCGAAGGATGGGCGTCGGGCTTGCGTTTATCCGCCATTATTTCATCTCCGAGAGCCAGTCGCGGGCGGTGAGAAACTCGTTCAGCCGCGCTTCGGGCGAACCTTCTTCGGGCGCGTATTGATACTCGAAGCGCACCAAAGGCGGCATGGACATCAAAATGCTTTCCGTGCGTCCGCCGCTTTGCAGGCCGAACAGCGTGCCCCTGTCCCAAACCAAATTAAATTCTACATAACGACCGCGCCGGTAAAGCTGGAAATCGCGTTCGCGTTCGCCGTACGGCGTGTTTTTGCGTTTCGCCACAATCGGCAGATACGCCCCGATATAGCCTTCGCCGACCGCCTTGATGAAATTCAGGCAGGTGTCGAAATCCCAGCGGTTCAAATCGTCGAAGAACAAACCGCCCACGCCGCGCGTTTCGCCGCGGTGTTTCAGGTAAAAATACTCGTCGCACCATTTTTTGAACTCGGGATAAACCGCTTCCCCAAACGGCGCGGACACGTCCCGCGCCACCGTGTGCCAATGCAAAATGTCTTCTTCAAACGGGTAAAACGGCGTCAAATCAAAGCCGCCGCCGAACCACCACACAGGCTCACTGCCCTCCGGATACGCGATAAAAAAGCGTACGTTCGCATGACTGGTCGGCACATATGGATTTTTCGGATGAATCACCAGCGACACGCCCATCGCCTCAAACGCCGCGCCCGCCAATTCAGGACGGTGCGCCGTCGCCGAAGCGGGCATTTTGCCGCCTTTCACATGCGAAAAATTCACGCCTGCCTGCTCGAATACCGCGCCGTTTTTCAAGACGCGGGTTTCGCCCACACCCAACTTGCCCGTCCATTCTTCACGCGCAAACACCGCACCGCCGTCTTCTTGCTCAAGCGCGGCGCAGATTTGGTTTTGCAGGTTTTTCAATACGGTTAAAACGGCTTCGGTGTGCATGGCGGGTTCCTTATGGATGGGGTCGTCTGAAAACCGTATTTTAATACGGTGCGCCGGATATTTATCAGAATTGCTAAAAAACGGGATGAAACAAAGTTCGCAATCTCTCAAAAGGTCGTCTGAAATCTTGGATTTAAGCTTTCAGACGACCTTTTTGCGCTTAATACTGTTTGCGCCTCGTCTGAAAAAACGCCTGTAAAACGGCTTTGCATTCGTCTTCCAAGATACCGCCTTTGATTGCCGTGTGTTTGTTCAGCAGCGGATTGGCAAACAGATTGACTACGCTGCCCGCGGCGCCGGTTTTGGGTTCTGCCGCGCCGTAGATGACGCGGCGGACGCGGGCTTGGATGATGGCGGAGGCGCACATGGCGCAGGGTTCGAGCGTGATGTAGAGGTCGCAGCCGTCGAGGCGGTAGTTTTGAAGGGCGGTACCTGCGGCGGCAAGGGCGCGGATTTCGGCGTGGCGGCTGATGTCGTGGTCGCTGACGCAGGTGTTGTGGGCGGCGGCGATGATTTGGTTGTTGGAGACGACGACCGCGCCGACGGGGATTTCGCCGATGAGAGCGGATTGTTCTGCCTGCGCCAAGGCGGCGCGCATGAAGGTTTCCATTTCAGACGACGTGGGGAAAACGGCGACGGGCGGATGGTTTTTAACGGCTTGTTCCAAAGCGGTTTTCTGCGTTTGCGGCAGGTCTTGCGGTTTGATACCGAGCAGCAGAGCTTCGAGTTGCCAAAGCGTGCTGCGGGTAACGGTCAGTCCGGCAGCTTTGAGCAGCAGGAAGGCTTGAACGGAACCGGTTTCACGCAGCTCCTCAACGCTGCGGATGCCGAGGGCTTGCAGGGTGGCTAAGGTTTGCGGGGCGACGGGCGGCGTGGTCAACAGGGTCGGCATGGCGTTTTAAATTTGGAAATGGCGGCGGACGAGTGCCAAGGTCGTTTGAACGTGGTTGCCGTCGGTGTAGGGGTCGATGCTGTGCGCCAATGGGATTTTGCGCAGCCAAGTGAGTTGGCGTTTGGCAAGCTGGCGGGTGGCGGCGATACCTTTTTCGACAAAGGTGTCGTAATCGGTCAAGCCTTCGAGGTAATCCCATGCCTGCCGGTAGCCGACGCAACGCATGGAGGACATATCGGCGGTCAGTTCGGGATATTTTTGGCGCAGGGCGCGCATTTCGTCGATGAAGCCTTGCTCCAACATTTGCGTGAAACGGCGGGCGATGTTTTCGTGCAGCAAGGCGCGGTTTTCGGGAATCAGGGCGGTGGTGCAGAGGTCGAGCGGCGGGGTGTAGTCGGCTTTTTCGGCAAAATGCGCGCTCAAGGGCTTGCCGGTCAGGCGGTACACTTCCAAAGCGCGTTCGATACGTTGGCTGTCGTTCGGTTTCAGACGATCTGCGGTTTCAGGGTCTATGGTTTGCAGGTTTTGATACAGATGCGCCAAGCCGTATCGTTGTTTTTCTTCCTGCAACCGGGCGCGCACGGCGGCATCGGCTTCGGGCAGGTCGTTCAAGCCTTCGGTCAGCGCGTGGAAATACATCATCGTGCCGCCGACAATCAAAGGCAGCCTGCCGCGCGCGCGGATTTCCTCCGCCAGCCGCACGCAGTCGCCGACAAACTCCGCCGCGCTGTAAGACTCCGTCGGCGGGATGATGTCGATAAGGTGGTGCGGCACGGCATCAAGCTCGGCAGCCGTCGGCTTTGCCGTACCGATGTCCATATCGCGGTACACCAGCGCGGAATCGAGGCTGATGATTTCGACCGGCAGGGCTTCGGCGATTTTCAAGGCAAGGGCGGTTTTCCCGCCGGCAGTCGGGCCGAGGATGGCAAAGGCTTTTGGGGTGTTCATATCAAAAGGGGCTTGGGGAAACGGACGGATTATAGCAAAAGGTCGTCTGAAATCATTGCTTCATTCATGATAAATATCTGTATCGACACCCGATTTCCCTCAATTTTTCTCAACCTGCGACAGACTCGAAATATCGGCCTGCCCTAGTTTCTTTAATCTAAAGCAGGTAAAATGGCAGCCGTTGCCTGATGCGGGCGAACACCCGCACCATCCGACGAACACTACCGAAATACAATCATATATAAATAATTTAGGAGCACTAAAATGGAACATAAGCTGCCACAACTGCCTTATGAACTGGACGCATTGTCCCCACATCTGAGCAAAGAGACTTTGGAGTTCCACTACGGCAAACACCATCAAACCTACATCACCAATCTGAACAATCAAATCAAAGGTACCGAATTTGAAAACCTGCCTTTGGAAGAGATTGTGAAAAAATCTTCAGGCGGCGTGTTCAACAACGCAGCCCAAACTTGGAACCACACCTTCTACTGGCTGGGTTTCACGCCCAAAGGTCAAGGCAAACCTTCCGGCGAGCTGGCCGCCGCCATCGACGCCAAATGGGGCAGCTTCGAGAAATTCCAAGAAGCATTCTCCGCTTGCGCGGCAGGCACTTTCGGTTCAGGTTGGGCATGGCTGGTGAAAACCCCTGCCGGCGAATTGGATTTGGTTTCCACTTCCAACGCGGCAACTCCGCTGACCACTGAAAACACTCCGCTGCTGACCTGCGACGTATGGGAACACGCCTACTACATCGACTACCGCAACAGCCGCCCCAACTACCTGAAAGGTTTCTGGGAAATCGTCAACTGGGACGAAGTCGCCAAACGCTTTGCTGCTTAAGTTGAACGTTTAAAATAAAAGGTCGTCTGAAATCAATTTTCAGACGACCTTTTTGTTAGGCAACGCGGTATCAAGGTTTCTTCATATAGTGGATTAACTTTAAACCAGTACGGCTTTGCCTCACCTTAGCTCAAAGAGAACGATTCTCTAAGGTGCTGAAGCACCAAGTG
>CAUSOO010000075.1:0-10394 GCA_963533245.1 uncultured Neisseria sp. | reverse complement strand
GTGTCCAAGATTTGGGGGCCAGTTCAAACAGAAAATCCGTTTTCAGACGACCTTTTGTTGTGACATTCGTTGATGGCAAACATCAAGCCGGATTCATGAAGCTTTCGATTTCTTGCAAGGAAATATCGGGCGTTGCGCCGTGTCTGGAGGCGACTAGGGCGCCGAGAGCGCAGGCAAAGGTAATGGCTTCTTGAGGCTCGGCATTGTTGAGCAGTTTGTAGGTCAGCCCTGCCAAGAAGCTGTCGCCGGAGCCGACCGTATCGGCGACTTTGATGCGGAAGCCGCAGTGGCGGTAGAGTTCGCCGTCTTTGTATAAAATTGCGCCGTGTCCGCCCAAGGTGACGCAGATGGTTTGTGCGCCGGTCAACCGGTTGAGGTAGGCGATGTTTTGTTCGATGCTGTGGTAGGGCGAGCCGTAAACTGCGGACAGTTCGTACAATTCGTCGTCATTGAGCTTGAGCATATCCGCACGTTTCATGGTGGCGAGCAGGCGGTCGGTGTCGTAGTGGGGTTTGCGCAGGTTGACGTCGAAGATTTTGAATTTGGCTTTTTCCATCAGTTTGTCTAATGCCGCACGGGAAATCTCGTCGCGGGTGGCAAGGCTGCCGAACACGAAGGCATCGGATTCGGCGACACGCTGCAAGGCGGCATCTTCGACGACGATGCGGTCCCACGCGCAGGGATACACGATTTCGTATGACGCGCTGCCGCATTTGTCCAAGATGACTTTGACAAGGCTGGTATCGCATTCTTTGCATACTTGCAGCAGGTCGGTATTGACGTTCTTCGCTTGGATTTGGCGCAGCAGCTCTTCGCCGTCGGCATCATCACCGCGACGGCTGATGATGGCGGTATCGACCCCGAAGGATTGCAAACGGACCAAAACGTTCAGCGGCGCACCGCCCAACACTTTGCCGCTTGGAAAATCGTCCCACAACACTTCGCCGAAACTGGTTACTTTCATTTTAGACCTTCCTTGCTTTGAGTTGATCGGTTGGAACTGCTGCGCTGCGTACGGCTTACCTATCATGTATTTGTAGTAAAACTCCAATACTTAGGCGCGTAAGCATTATGTTTTAAAATCTACCGACTGACAAGCAATCGCGGGTTTATCTGTCAGGAAGTTTGATTCATCACAATATTGCGTTGAAAGTGTTTGAGTAGAAGGGGGATTTTCGGTTTTGTTTTCTTTCGGATTGCCGGTTTTTATCATTCGGATAAGGTGGTTTTTTGAAATTTAAATACAAGTTGTGCAGGCATGTTTTCTTGATTGCCGATGGTATTGAAATTTGGCGCACCAATGATCTTCTAGAAAACAAAGGTCGTCTGAAACTTGTTTTTTGGTTTCAGACGACCTTTTATCTTTCGCAAGCCTTAAGCGGCTTCCCAATAATCGATGTAAAGCTGCAATTCCATCTGGTTACGCCACTCGTTTGCCACCGGGCGGTAAACCGTGCGGATGTATTCGGGGATGTCTTCGCTGCACCGCCAGAACATGGCTTCAAATTCGTAGCCGTCTTTTTGCAGCCAGACTTTTTTGTGTTTGCCCTCCGCGCCTAAAGGCTGCTGGCGGATGACGTGAAACTCGTCGGTAAAGCTCGGCGGCGCGAAGCCTTGTCCCCAAACGTGGCGGGCGAGGTTTTGCGCCTGTTCCAGCGTGATGTCGCAGGCTTTCAGGCTGCCGTCAGTGATGAAGGTTTGCGACAAATCGTCTTCGCACACCATTTCGCGCACGGCTTCTTCAAAGGCAGTTTGAAACGCGGGAATGTTGTGTTCGAGTATGCTCAAGCCCGCCGCCATTGCGTGTCCGCCGAATTTCAAAATCAAATCGGGGTGGCGTTTGGACACCAAATCCAAAGCGTCGCGCAGGTGCAGGTTGGGAATGGAACGCCCCGAACCGCGCACTTCGCCGTTGTCCGCGGGGGCGAACACGATGGTCGGGCGGTAGAAGCGGTCTTTGAGGCGGCTGGCGACAATGCCGACCACGCCCTGATGAAAGTCGTCGCGGTAGGCGACCAGGGTCGTCTGACCCAAAGGCAGGGTTTCGGGAAAGGCGTTCAGCGCGTCTTGCAGCATGGACTGCTCGATTTCGCGGCGTTCGATATTAAGGTCGTTCAACTGCGCCGCCAATGCCTGCGCTTCTGCGTCGTCGCGCGCCAACAGGCAGGCAATACCGACCGACATATCGTCCAGCCGTCCGGCGGCGTTGATGCGCGGCCCCAGTGCAAAACCCATATCGAAAGGCTGCGCTTTGCGCCAGTCGCGCCGCGCCACTTCAAACAAGGCGCGGATGCCGGGACGCATTTTGCCGGAACGCATCCGTTTCAAACCTTGCGACACGAGGATACGGTTGTTGTGGTCGAGGGGGACGACATCGGCGACGGTGCCGAGTGCGACCAAATCCAGAAGTTCGCCCAGATTCGGTTCCTTCAGCTCGTCTGAAAAATAATTGCGGCGGCGCAATTCGGCACGCAACGCCATCAACACATAAAAAATCACGCCCACGCCCGCCAAACTTTTGCTGGGGAAGCCGCAGCCTTTTTGGTTCGGATTGACGATGATGCAGTCGGGTACGGTTTCGGCGGGCAGGTGGTGGTCGGTAACGATCACGTCCAAACCCAATTCCTGCGCCCGCACCACGCCTGCAATGCTGGCGATGCCGTTATCAACCGTAATCAACAAATCCACGCCTTGCGCGGCGGCGATTTCGGCAAGCTCGGGCGTTAAGCCGTAGCCGTGTTCGAAGCGGTTGGGTACGAGGAAATCCACCGCCGCGCCCATCGCCGCCAAGCCGCTCATGCCGACGGAACACGCGGTTGCGCCGTCAGCATCGTAGTCGGCGACAATCAGGATTTTTTCCTTGCGCTCAATGGCATCCGCCAGACGGCGGGCGGCGGCTTCGCAATTCATCAGCGATTGATAAGGCAGAAGGCCGGCGAGTTTGTCGTCCAATTCGGCAGGACTCTGCACGTCGCGCGAGGCGCACAGCCGGGCGATTAAAGGATCGGCACCGGCGGTGAGCAAATCATCGAGGACGTTTTGGTTGACGGGGCGGGTTTGGATTTTGACGGGCATGGTGTGTGGAATATATTTTATGTATTCAAGGACGGAAAGGTCGTCTGAAAACAGGCGTAACGAGTTTATTAAAAGCTTGGGGTAAAGCCGCCGCCTGTCATCATGGCAGGAATGAACAGTACTGGGGTAAGGGCGTCAACAGTGAGCGTCAGCGGCGTTATCAACAGAGTACCTACTACTTTCACCGGACTGGTGTATACGCGAGAAGTGGTATAGCCGATGGAGACAGGAATGCTTTGTTCAAATTTGTAGTCGGCGGGCAGGTTTTTCGGGGTGGCGTAGTATTTGCCTTTGGCGTGAACACAGCGGTGGTAGACAGTGTTATTTCTACCTTTGCCGGTTTCAAATGACAGGTTTTTCAGTTTGGCGATTTCATCAGCTTTTTGAGTGTCGTAGCGTAGGCAGAAATCGGTGGTGAAATCGGCTTCTTTTTCATTGTTCACCACAACAGGCAAGGCTTTGAGGTCTTTTTTGTATTTTTTGGCATCGGCAATTTGGAATTTTTTGTCGAGTTTGACATTGAGGATGGGCGTCAGGTCTTTTGAATCTTTGGCATTAATGACGAACCAGTATTTTTCGCCCATCATGACGATGCTGCCTTTTTCAAGTTGGTCATTGTCTTTGTTGACGATACCGAAAGAATGTACTTGGTCGGAAGTAATCGGATGAAAAGTGATTTTTTCTACTTTTTTATCCTCTTGCCACAGTTGTTCAGTTAGGCAGCCGTTTAATGATAAGGCGAGGAGGGCAGTGAGGGTAAGGCGAAGTTTCATAAGTGTAGTCCTTGAAAAGGTCGGTTTGTTTTATTGTTAAAGGGATGTCTGAAAAATGACGGTATATTTTAATAAGATTATATGAAATTTGAAAAGGTCGTCTGAAAACGGGGCGGTGGGATTTACAGAACCCCCAACCCCGTTTTCAGACGACCCCGATATTTATTCTGCCCAATCCTGCGTTTCTTCCGAATCGCTCTGACCGCCTTCCATGACGGATTTGATTTCTTGGAAGAGGGCGCGGAAGTTTTTCGGCGGTTTGTTTTGTTCCTGCTCTTTTTTCGTGTTGCGGATTAAGGTACGCAATTTGCCTGCGTCGGCATGGGGGAAGTCCGCCATGAATTGGGTGATTGCGTTGTCGTCCGCCAAGAGGCGCGTGCGTGCTTGTTCGACACGTTGCAAGAAGGCGTTGTGGGCGGTATTTTCGCCGCGCAGTTTGGCGAGGAAGGCTTCGATGGGCGCGGGGTCGGTGTCGCGCATGAGCCTGCCGATGAATTGGCTTTGGCGTTTGAGCGCGCCGTTGGACGTGATTTTTTTGTAGGTAACGACGGCTTCGTACAAGTCTTCGTCCAAGCCGATTTTTTTCAGCGTATCGGTCGAGAGTTTGGTCAACTCCATGCCCAAAGCCTGCAAATCGTTCATCTGCTTTTTCATTTGGGTTTTGCTGACCCATTCGTCTTCGTTTTCAAACATTTTGATAAACCTTTAATTTTGTTTCGGGTATTTTAGCACGTTCGGGCAGTTTTCACGTCAACGCCCTGTCGAAACGGCGTTTTCAGACGACCTTTTGCCTTTGGCGGCGGTATTTTTGCCGAGGTCGTCTGAAAACGGTTAAAATGCCGCAAACCTCTGTCAGGAACCCCTTTATGCTGTTTAACCACACCGCCTCCGAGCTGACCGGTTTATGCGGACATGCCTTGGATTTGGCAAAAAACATGGGCGCGGCGGCTGCCGAAGCCGACTTTAGCGAATCCATCGGACAAAGCGTCAGCGTACGGCTGGGCGAAATCGAACAAATCGAGTTCCAGCAAGACAAATCGCTGGATATTACCGTGTACGTCGGCAAACGCAAAGGCCGCGCCAGCACCGCCGACTTCTCCGAAAAAGCCCTGCAAGACACCGTCAAAGCCGCCATCGACATCGCCCGCTATACCGCCGAAGACGATTGCGCAGGTCTGGCAGATGCTTCACTGATGGCGCAACACGTCGGCGACCTCGACCGTTACCACGAATGGGATTTAAGCACGGAAGCCGCCATCGAGTTGGCAAAACAATGCGAACAAGCCGCCCTGAGCGCGGATGAACGCATCGAAAATTCCGAAGGCGCAGGCGTTCAGACCGGACATTACCAATACGTTTACGGCAACACCCACGGCTTCACCGCCCACCAACAAGGCACGCGCCACAGCATTTCGTGCAGCATCGTTGCCGCCGACGAAAACGGCATGCAGCGCGACTACTGGTACGATGCCGCCTGCCGCCATCAAGACATGGACAGCCCCGAGCAAATCGGCAAAACCGCCGCCGAGCGCACCCTACGTCGTCTGAACAGCCGCAGCATCCCGACAGGCAGCTATCCCGTCCTCTTCGATACCACCGTCGCAGGCGGCCTTATCGGACACCTCGTCGGCGCACTCAGCGGCGGCGCGCTCTACCGCCAAAGCAGTTTCCTGATTGACAGCATAGGCAGAAAAGTCCTGCCCGATTTCCTCAGCCTGCGCGAAGAACCGCACATCCCCCGCGCCTTCGGCAGCACCTATTTCGACTCCGAAGGCGTCGCCACGCGGCCGCGTTTCGTCATCCGCGACGGCATTGTCGAAGGCTATTTCCTCAGCAGTTACAGCGCGAGAAAGCTCGGTATGCAGACCACGGGCAACGCCGGCGGCGCACACAACCTTTATTTGAACCATACGCACGAAACGCAGTCCGACCTGCTGAAAGAAATGGGCACGGGATTGTTGGTTACCGAACTGATGGGTCAGGGCGTGAACACCATCACGGGCGACTACTCGCGTGGCGCGGCAGGCTTTTGGGTGGAAAACGGCATCATCAGCCATCCCGTCCAAGAAATCACCATCGCCGGCCGCTTGCAGGATATGTATCTCGGCATCGTCGGCACTACCAACGATGCGCTGCGCCGCTCTTCCAACAAAATCGGCTCGGTGCTGATCGAGAGCATGACCGTGGCGGGGGAGTAGGTTTCAGGGCGGGGGTCGTCTGAAAGCCACAGTCTCGGCGAAACACTGCCTGAAGACAGGATTTAGTCGTGCAAAACCGTACAAACTGTGGCATAATCCGCCCGTCTTTACAAAAAGACTTCAGGAGTTTGAACGGGTTTCCGGCTCGTCAAACTTGTCCGAACCGAATGACGGTTCTTTTATTTTTCGGAGTTATCCATCATGGCATTGACCGTAGAACAAAAAGCACAAATTGTTAAAGATTTCCAACGTAAAGAAGGCGATACCGGTTCTTCTGAAGTACAAGTCGCTCTGTTGACTTTCCGTATCAACGACCTGACTCCCCACTTCAAAACCAACCCTAAAGACCACCACAGCCGTCGCGGCCTGTTGAAAATGGTCAGCCAACGTCGCCGTCTGTTGTCTTACTTGCGCCGTACTCAACCTGATACATACCGCAACCTGATCACCCGCTTGGGTCTGCGCAAATAATTGCTGCTTTACCGGACACCGCTTGCGAAAGCGGTGTTTTTTCATATGGGCTGACGATAAACAATAGGGCAGGTTTGTCGGGGTCGTCTGAAAAAGGTCGTCTGAAAACATATCCGTCTCTTAAGCCTCATCGTTTCAGGATAAATCATGGATCAAAAACTGACCAATCTGTTCGCCAAATACCAAAATAACGTGGCTTTCTCCTCGCGCCCCTGTATCGCCTCCGTACATGATTTGGGTTTGATGGATGAAACCTTGCTGAATTTGGCGGTCATCAACCAAGCCCGCGAAGATGTTTTATTGCTGATTCAAAATGGCGCGGACGTCAACAAACAGGGGGAAATGGGTTTTACGCCTGTTCAAAATGCCTGCTTCAACGGCAATGTGGCAATACTTGAAATACTTTTGGCAAACGGTGCCAACCCGAACATCAAAAATGAATTGGGCAATAAGGCAGAGGATTATGTCACTGACGAGCGGCATGGGAAAAAGAAGGCAAAAGAAATGATGGCATTGTTGAAATACTATAAAAATCATCAATCAAAATGAAACATACGGCTCGAAATTTCAGCCGGTGTTTGCCCGACTCGATTTGTTTTCCCTGACCTTTTTGAATGGACAACATGAATATTTACGACTTCACCTTAAACGATGCTCAGGGCAATCCGGTTTCCCTGAGTGTTTACCGAGGTAAGGTGCTGCTGATTGTCAACACCGCGACGCGCTGCGGATTGACGCCGCAATATACGGCATTGCAGCAGCTTTATGAACGTTACAACGGGCAAGGTTTGGAGATATTGGATTTTCCGTGCAACCAATTTCGCGGACAGGCGCCGGAGAGCAGTCGGGAAATTGCTTCCGTCTGTCAGACGAAGTTTGGTACTGCATTCAAAATTTTTGACAAAATCGATGTCAACGGCGCATCCGCATCGCCGCTTTATGCTTATTTGAAGGCGCAGCAGTCGCAGGATAGGGGCGGGCATATGTTGAAAGAAGCGGTGTTGCGGCTGGCGGCATGGGGCAGTAAGCATCAGGCGGGCGATATCCGCTGGAACTTCACCAAATTCCTGATTAATCGGCAAGGCGAAGTGGCGGCACGGTTTGCGCCCAGCGTAACGCCGGAAGAAATAGAAAATGATATCAAGAAGTTGCTGTAAGGGCGCATACCGTTTCAGACGACCTCGTCTGAAAAAACGTGCCGAAACCTTACGGTTTTTCACATTCGCGCGCCTTGAAAGTAGGGCGCATTATCTTTATGTTAAGGGAAACCGGTTATTCGGGAAGTGTAAAATATTGGTTTGAGATATCCAATAAGATTCAATAAGATAGATTGAAATTGCGGCTAAACGCGCCGACTTGCGCAGCATGAAGCGGGTTCGGAATTTAAAGGAGCAAAGATGCAGTATTTCGGTGTGGGTTTTTTAGTGTTATTGTTTTTGGAAATTATGTCCATCGTTTGGGTGGCGGATTGGCTGGGCGGCGGATTCGCTTTCCTGCTGATGATAGTCAGCTTTATCGGCGGTACGATGATGCTGCGCCACACAGGGCTGTCCGGCATTTTGCTGGCAGGTGCGGCCATCCGCAGCGGGGACAATATTTCCATGTATCAGATGTTGTGGCCGATACGTTATACCGTCGCCGGGATTTTGCTGCTCAGTCCGGGTTTTGTGTCCACCATTATCGCCTTGCTGCTGCTTTTGCCGATTAAGGGCCGGCCGGCGGCTCAAATGAATACGCAGTCTTTCCGTCAGCAAACCTTTACGCGCCGTGGTGAAGATGACGGCGATATCATCGAAGGCGAATACACGGTGACCCGCGCCGATCCGCAAACCAAACACCAAGACTATATCGAGCACAAACGCGATTAAACGGTGGAAAATCGGCATAGCGGCAGCATTCCGACTGCCCGGTTTTGGAAAGGTCGTCTGAAAATATTTTCAGACGACCTTTTATCTATATGAAAAAATGACTGAAAATGTCATGCAGTTTCGCCCGAAACAGACAGTCAATGCTATACTTGCCAACTTATTGTCGATGAAAACCGGCTGGAAACAGCCGTTACGGAAACGAGAAATCAAGATGAGCAGAATCCAGCAAACCTTTGCCGCGCTTGACGGCGCAAAAGCCCTGATTCCCTATATCACCGTGGGCGATCCCAATCTCGATACCACGCTTGCGCTGATGCACAGTTTGGTTGAAAACGGCGCCGACATCCTGGAATTGGGCGTTCCCTTTTCCGACCCGATGGCGGACGGTCCGACCATCCAGCGCGCCGCCGAGCGTGCGTTGGCAAACAAAGTTTCCCTCAACGACGTATTGAACATCGTACGCCGCTTCCGCGAAACAAACGGCAACACGCCCGTCGTCCTGATGGGTTATCTGAACCCGATCCATAAAATGGGTTATCAGGCATTTGCCCAAGCGGCTGCCGAAGCAGGTGTGGACGGCGTACTGACCGTCGATTCCCCTGTCGAAACCATCACCCCGTTGCACGACGAACTCAAAGCGCGCGGTATCGACTGCATCTTCCTGATTGCCCCGACCACGACCGAAGAGCGTATCCAAACCATCGCCCGCGTTGCAGGCGGCTTTGTCTATTACGTTTCGCTCAAAGGCGTTACCGGCGCGGCAAGTTTGGATACCGAAGAAGTTTCGCGTAAAATAGAGCTTTTGCGCAAGTATATCGACATCCCGATCGGCGTCGGCTTCGGCATCAGCAACGCCGAAAGCGCGCGCAAAATCGGTGCCGTTGCCGATGCCGTCATCGTCGGCAGCCGCATCGTCAAAGAAATTGAAAATAACGCAGGCCGCGAAGCAGAAGCCGTCGGCGCGTTGGTCAAAGAATTAAAAGACGCAATCCGTTAAGGCCTTTTCCAAAAACACATGCAAAGGTCGTCTGAATCCCGAATTCCAAGGAGTCATCCATGAGTTGGTTAGACAAAATCCTACCGCCCAAAATCAAAAACCGCAGCAAAAGCGAAGGCTCGTCCAACGTTCCCGAAGGCCTGTGGCACAAATGCCCTTCCTGCTCGGCAACCATCTACTCGACCGAACTTCAGCAAAACGACCAAGTTTGCCCGAAATGTAACCACCACAACCCGCTTTCCGCGCGCGAACGCCTCAATTTGCTTTTGGACGAGGAAGGCCGCGAAGAAATCGCCGCCAATATCAAACCGACCGACCCGCTGAAATTTAAAGACAGCAAAAAATACCCCGAACGATTGGCCGCCGCGCGCAAAGCCACCGGCGAAGATGATGCGTTGGTCGTGATGAAAGGCTTTATGAACGGCCTGCCCGTCGTAATTGCCGCCTTCGAATTCCGCTTTATCGGCGGCTCTATGGGTTCCGTCGTCGGCGAACGCTTCGTTCAAGGCGTACGCCGCGCCGTAGCCGACAACTGCTCTTTCATCTGCGTTGCCGCATCAGGTGGTGCGCGGATGCAGGAAGGTGTCAACTCATTGATGCAGATGACCAAAACCAGCGCGGCATTGCATCTTCTGACTGAAAAACACCTGCCGTTCATCTCCGTCCTGACTGACCCGACCATGGGCGGCGTATCCGCCAGTTTCGCCTTCCTCGGCGATGTCGTGCTTGCCGAACCCAACGCCCTTATCGGCTTTGCCGGTCCGCGCGTTATCGAACAAACCGTCCGTGAAACCTTGCCCGAAGGCTTCCAACGCGCAGAATTCCTGCTGGAAAAAGGCGCTATCGATCAAATCGTCGACCGCCGCAGCATGAAACAGCGCATCAGCGACCTGATTACCCTGCTGCGCCGCGAAGACAAAGTCAACGCCGCTTAAACCGGGAGGGTTTGAGCTAAACAAAGGTCGTCTGAAAACGGATTTTCTGTTTGAACTGGCCCCCAAATCTTGGACAC
>CAUSOO010000074.1:0-10645 GCA_963533245.1 uncultured Neisseria sp. | reverse complement strand
AAACTGCACCTTGTGAGTTGGAAGGGATGTGTCCAACTTTTGGGGTGCAGTTCAATCCTGCATTGTCGGGTTTCAGACGACCTTGTTTTTGTTTCTATCGGGTTTAGATTTTGGTGAAGATGACTTCATTTTCAAAACGCGATTTGGGCAGCGCGGCGTTGAAATCGTCTGCGGCACGGTAGCCGAAGGAGACGACGGCGACGGCTTTGTAGCCTTTTTCAGTCAAACCGAATTCCTCATTCAAAACCTGCAAATCGACGCCTTCCATCGGCACGGCGTCGATGCCTGCTGCGGCAGCGGCGGATAGGGTGAAGCCCATGTTGAGATAGACTTGTTTGGCAAGCCATTGCTCTTCATCTTGGATTTGGTTGCGGTGGATGCCCAAGAACAGGCGGCGGGTGGAATCGCCTGCCTGCTTGGCTTCTTCCGTGGCGAAACGTCCGTCTTTGTCCTCTTGCGCCAATACGGCGGCGACATAATCATCGTCGGCACAAACGCGGGCGGCGAAAACGACGACGTGGGAGGCATGAGTAATTTTCGGGGTGTTGTAAGGGAGTTTTTCGGTGGATTTGGCAATGCGCGCTTTGCCAGCTTCGTCATCGGCGATGATAAAGTGCCACGGCTGCATATTGACGCTGGAGGGGCTGTTGCGCAGGGCGGCTTCGATATGGGCGAAGTCTTCGGCAGCGATTTTTTTGGACGGGTCGAAAGATTTGGTGCTGTATCGTTGGCGGACGATTTCTGTGATGTTCATGAGGTGTTTCCTGTTTTTAGGATGGAAACGGGGATTATAGAGGGGTCGTCTGAAAGGGGCAATGCAGGAAATTGGTGGGGATTTCGGTATAAGGTCGGTATAGTGGATTAACTTTAAACCAGTACGGCGTTGCCTCGCCTTAGCTCAAAGAGAACGATTCTCTAAGGTGCTGAAGCACCAAGTGAATCGGTTCCGTACTGTCTGTACTGTCTGCGGCTTCGTCGTCTTGTCCTGATTTAAATTTAATCCACTATAAAACGCAAACGCTGGCGTATGAAAAAGGTCGTCTGAAACGGGATGTTCCGTTTCAGACGACCTTTGCCCTTTGCAGGCAGATTTAAGTTTCTGCGGGCGGAAGGGGCGGGTGTTCGTCGGTTTCGTCCGATTTGGGTTTGATAAAGCGGCTGCACCAGATACCTGCTTCGTAAAGCAAGATAAGCGGGACGGCAAGCAGGGTTTGGGAAATCACGTCCGGCGGGGTAATGATGGCGGCAACGACGAATGCGCCGACAATGACGTAGGGTCGTGCATTTTTGAGTTGTTCGGTGGTCACGACGCCGATTTTGGCGAGCAGGACGACGACGACGGGGACTTCGAAAGTCGTGCCGAATGCGACGAACATGCCCAAAATAAAGGACAAATATTTGTCGATGTCTGTCGCCATGTTGACGCCGACGGGGGTGATGCCCGCGAGGAATTTAAAGATGACGGGGAAAACGAGGTAGTAGGCAAACGCCATGCCGACAAAAAACAGGCTGACGCTGGAGAGAACAAGCGGGGTAATCAGGCGTTTTTCGTTTTGGTAGAGGGCAGGTGCGACGAATGCCCAGATTTGATAGAGCGTGTGCGGTAGGGAAACGAGGAATGCCGCCATCAGCGCCACTTTTACCGGTACGAAAAACGGTGCGATGACGTCGGTGGCAATCATGCTGGTGTCTTTGGGCAAGTTTGCCATCAGGGGGTCGGCAACGAAGGTATAAAGCTGCTGGGCAAACGGCATTATGCTGAAAAAGCAAATGACGATGCCGATGACGATCCACATCAGGCGGCGGCGCAGCTCGATAAGGTGTTCGATAAGAGGTTGGACGGGTTGTTCGTTTTGAGGTTCGGACACCGGTTTACTCACTTTTTACGGACGCGAAGTTTGGGTTTCGCATGAAATTTCGGGCGCAGGTCGCGCTTGCGGTTCATCGCTTGTTTTTTGAGGGAAGTGATATGCAGCACGGGCGCGTCTGCGGGAGTGTCGATATAGCTGACTTCTACGGCATTGGACGCCGGAGCGGCGCTGCCGGTCAGATATTCGCGCCATGCGCGGTCTTGTTCGGATTCCGCGGGCGTGTCGGTTTCGACGGCATCCGTCGTAGTGTCTGCATGCGCCGTAGCGTTTTCAGACGACGTGGAAACAGCCAGGTCGTCTGAAACTTCCGTGCTTAACGAAGGAAGCGGGTTGCCGTGTTCATCCAAACCGAAATCGGCAGGTGTGCGTTGCGCCGGCAGGCGTTCCCAAGGTTTGAGTCCGTCGGAAATGTCGCGCAGGTTGTCCTGCATATCCGTACCGACTTCCTTGATGCTGTCGCGCACTTGTGCGGCGGCGGCTTCAAATTCCTGTTTGGCTTTGCGCAGCTCTTCCAATTCGACTTGGGTGTTGAATTCCTGCTTGACGCTGCTGACGAGGCGTTGCAGCTTGCCGATGAGCCGTCCGGCAGTACGGGCGGCTTCGGGCAGACGCTCGGGACCAAGTACAATCAGGGCGACGATGCCGACTAACAGCAGCTCGCCCAAACCGAAATCAAACATAGATTATGCTTTGTCTTCGTCTTTTTTGTGTTCGATGACTTCGTCTTTTTTACCGTCGGTACCTTCGTTCAGACCTTGTTTGAAGTCATGCACGGCACCGCCGAGGTCTTTGCCGACGTTACGCAGTTTTTTGGTGCCGAAAACCAAAACGACGATGATTAATACGATAATCCAGTGCCACAGAGAGAACATAGTAAATCCTTGATATAGTTGAGAATGGATATTTGAAATGTTGGTTTACGCAGGCGTACCCATGATGTGGATATGCAGGTGGAACACTTCCTGCCCGCCGCCTTTGCCTGTATTGATCAGGGTTTTGAAGCCGTCGGTCAAACCTGCCGCTTTGGCGATTTGAGGGACTTTCAACATCATTTTGCCCAAGAGGGTTTGATGTTCGGGCGCGGCGTGTGCCAGCGAGTCGAAATGGACTTTCGGAATCAGCAGCAGATGAACCGGCGCGGCGGGGCGGATGTCTTTGAAGCACAACATCTCGTCGTCTTCGTACACGGTTTGCGCCGGAATGTCTTTGGCGGCGATTTTACAGAAAATACAGTTGTCCATAATGGCTCCGAGGTCGTCTGAAAACGAGCGCAGCGAGTTTCGCTAAAACGTGTGCAGCGCGTTTCGTCAAACAGACGGCAGAAAAACGAATAAGGTCGGATTGTAATATAAATTCAAGACTCTTTGCGAGAGGCTTTTTCCGCCAAGCCTGATAAACCTTGACGGCGCGCAAGCTCGTTGACGACATCTTCGGCGCGCAAACCGTGGTGCGCCAAGAGAACCATGGTGTGAAACCATAAGTCGGCAACTTCGTAAACGAGGTGTTCGCCGCCGCCGTCTTTCGACGCCATCAGCACTTCGCCCGCTTCTTCGATGACTTTTTTGAGGATTTTGTCTTCGCCTTTGTGCAGAAGCTGGGCAACGTAGGATGCTTCGGGATCGCCGCCTTTGCGGGAGTCGATGGTGTTTTGGATTTGGGTGAGGATGGTGTCGGACATGGGATTTTCGGCTTTGCTTTGAAGGATAAGGATTATTCGGATAAGGCATCGGTTTGCTTAGCTTCGCGTAACGCTGTTTCTGACAACAGACAATCATCCGCCCGATTTTTAGCGAAACTCGCTGCGCTCGTTTTGGCGAAACTTGCTGCGCTCATTTTCAGACGACCTCTAAGGATGCGTATGCCCATAAATGGCTTCTTCGTCTTTCAACACGGCATCAACCGTCTGCCATACGCCGTCTTTCCAGACTTTGTAGAAACAGCTTTCGCGTCCGGTATGGCAGGCAATGCCGCCGTTTTGGTCTATCAGCATCACGATGGCGTCGCCGTCGCAGTCGAGGCGCAATTCGTAAACCTTTTGCGTGTGTCCCGATTCTTCGCCCTTCATCCATTGCTTTTGGCGCGAACGGCTGTAATAGTGGGCGAAACCGGTTTCTACGGTTTTTTGCAGCGCCTCGGCGTTCATCCATGCGACCATCAATACGCGGCGGGTCTGCCTATCTTGGGCAATGGCGCAGACCAAGCCTTTTTCGTCGAATTTGACGGCGTTGAGCAGGCTGTTATCCATATTCGGCATCCTTATTTTATATTGGCGAAACTCGCTTCACTCATTTTAGCGAAACTCGCTGCGCTCGTTTTCAGACGACCTCGAGTCAATCAAGTTCAACTTACAGCCTTACTTCGATTCCGGCTTCGCGCATGGCGAGCTTTGCATCGCGGATACTGACTTCGCCGAAGTGGAAAATACTGGCGGCAAGCACGGCATCTGCTTTGCCTTCTTTGATGCCGTCAATCAGATGCTGCACATTGCCGACGCCTCCTGAGGCAATGACGGGAATATCGACCGCTTCGCTGACGGCGCGGGTCAGCGGCAGGTTGAAGCCTTGTTTCGTGCCGTCCCTGTCCATGCTGGTGAGCAGGATTTCGCCCGCGCCGCGCCGCTGCATTTCAACCGCCCATTCGACTGCGTCCAAGCCCGTCGGCGTGCGCCCGCCGTGGGTGAAGATTTCCCAGCGGGTGTTTTCGGGATTGACGGCTTTGGCATCGACGGCGACGACGATGGCTTGCGAGCCGAAAAATCCGGCGGCTTCGTTGACTAAATCGGGGTTGGTGACGGCGGCAGTGTTGATGCTGGCTTTGTCCGCACCGGCATTGAGCAGGCGGCGGATGTCGGCTACGGTGCGTACACCGCCGCCGACGGTCAGCGGAATGAAAACCTGTGAGGCAACGTCTTCGATGACGTGCAAAATGGTGTCGCGGTTGTCGGAGGAGGCTGTGATGTCGAGGAAGGTCAGCTCGTCTGCACCTTCGTCGTTGTAGCGTTTGGCGACATCGACAGGATTGCCAGCATCGCGCAAACCGAGAAAGTTTACGCCTTTGACGACGCGGCCGTCTTTAACGTCGAGACAGGGGATGATGCGTTTTGCCAGTGCCATTTTGAATGCCTTTCCAAAACTAGGAATGAGGTCGTCTGAAAGTGGGCACAGCCGGTTACGCTAAAACCCATACAACGGATTTCACCCAAACGGACAAGCCGTTTCAGACGACTTTTCAAATCATTGATACCGGCAAGGCAGGTGTTACGCCAGCCAGTTGTGAACCCATTTGGGCAGGTGTTGGAGCAGTTGGAAATAGCCGACGCCCGCAATAGCGGCGAATACGCAGGAAGTCATAAAGCTGCCGCTGAAGCGTCCGACGATATAAAACACTGCGCTGGCAAATGCCCACAACGCGCCGTTAAACACCATCCAATAGGTGTCGATCATCGGCATATCGAACGCGGAAAGCTGGCGGACGAGGATAGCGATGATGGTAAATCCCAAACCTTCGCTGACGGCGCGCACGTTGCGGCCGGACGACCAGATAATCCAAAAGCCCAAAATAAATGCTTCAAACATGAAATACCCCTTGAAAAGTAAATAAAACTAGTGAGTGTGGGATGGTGAGTCCCAAACAATATTCGGCGGTCAGCCGCCTTTTATTGTGAAGAAAAATGGACGAACCCGTCTTTTGTCCTGCCTGTGCAGACAGGACAACAATGAAAGCAAACAGGTTCAACCGAGTATTGTGTATCTTCGCCCCGCTATATTGTTTGAAAACGGCGGGACAAGTGAGTAAGAAAACGTTGGGTCATTTCAGACGACCTGGATGGTTGTTTTTAAATAAGGTCGTCTGAAAACGAGCGCAGCGAGTTTCGCTACACCAACTTATGCCAGCGAATCCGCCAACTGCTGCGCTTGGGCAAAATCAATACTGCCCTCGTAAATCGCACGCCCAGTAATCGCACCCGCCACGCCGTGTTTCTCAACGGCACACAAAGCGCGGATGTCGTCCAAATTGGTCAACCCGCCCGATGCGATAACCGGAATGGCGACGGCTTGCGCCAATTTGACGGTCGCTTCGATGTTCACACCGCTCATCATACCGTCGCGGCCGATGTCGGTATAAATAATGCTGTTGACGCCGTCGTCTTCAAAACGTTTCGCCAAATCAATCACATGATGCTCGGTTACGGTCGCCCAGCCGTCTATCGCCACCATGCCGTCTTTGGCATCCAATCCGACGATAATCTGCCCCGGAAACGTTTTGCACGCCTCGCGCACGAAGTCGGGATTTTTTACTGCCGCCGTACCGATAATGACGTCGTTCAATCCCAGATCCAAATATTTTTCAATGGTTTCCAAGTCACGTATCCCGCCGCCCAGCTGTACGGGAATGTTTTTGGCAACAGCAGCGAGGATGTCCTTGATGGCAGGAAAATTTTGCGGAACGCCGGCAAATGCGCCGTTCAAATCCACCAAATGCAAACGGCGCGCGCCTTGTTTGAACCAATGCAGCGCAGTTTCGGCGGGCGAATCGGAAAACACCGTCGCCTGCTCCATCAAACCTTGTTTCAGGCGCACGCAGCGGCCTTCTTTTAAATCGATTGCGGGAATCAGCAGCATGAGAGTTCTATCCTTATGCGGAGTGTATTTTACACAAATTATCGAGTTTTAGCATATTTAAATGAAAAAACGTCATTGATAACACTAAAACGGGGCTATTTTGTGTGTATTTTGCATGTTTCAGACGACCCCTTCCGAGAGAAATTCAGAAGGTGAAAAGGGCGGGATGCTATTTCGTCTGTTTCAGCCCTTCATTTTTATTGCCTGAAATTGCTTGCCAACAGCCATTCTTGAGCCTTAGTGGCGTCGTCAAAATATTTCGGATGTTGGTTGGTCAACAGGCTGGAGAGGCGGGCGCCGAGTTTGATCCAAATGTCGTCTGTAATGACGGCGACGCGGCCGAAGTCGTTTTCATGTTGATTGAGGAATTTGATTTGCTCCATCGCCATATCGATTGTGAAATCTTTCAGCATGGACAAATCCAAAAGGACGTCGGGTAAGTGGATTTTTTGTTTGCTTTCCAATAAGGCAGCTTCAAGCTGGCGGAAATCGTCGAGGGTAAATTCGTTGTACAGCGCCACATTCAAACCGTAAGACTGCTCGCGGATGGAAATCATCGTACTCTCCTTTTTATATGATGTTAATGATGAGGTTGATGGTCAGCTTGTTTTGGTAAGCCACTTTTTAATCGAAACCGGCCGGATGCTGCTTAATATGCCGCTTGTGACAATAATAATCATACCAAAGGTTTCCTGCCAAGTGACGGTATCGCCCAAAAATATCATGCCCGATAGGGCGGAAAAGACGACGGTCAGATAAGAAAGAGAGGCGACGGTGAATTTGTTGCCGACTTTATAGGCGCGAGTCATGGAAAGCTGGGCAAGCATGGCGGCAAGCCCGATGCAGAAAAGATAGGGCAGGGCGGATAGAGGAATGTTGTGCCAGCCGGTCAAAGTTGCCCAAACCGATGCCATGACGACGCCGGTTATCGAAAAATAAAACACTACCCGCCAACCCGGCTCGCCGAGCAACGACAGTTCGCGCACCTGCAAATACGCCCAACCTGACATGGCTCCGCCCGCCAAGCCTGCCAATGCGGCGATTTCCTGTCCGCCTTTGAACGAAGGGTTCAGCAGCAGGACGACACCGAAAAAGCCAAATAACAAAACTGCCTGCGTATAAAACGCGATCCGCTCTTTCAGGATAAAAAATGAAAATACCGCCAGAAAAATCGAAGAGGTGTAGCTTAAGGTTACCCCCGTTGCCAGCGGCAGGTGCATGACGGCATAAAACAGGCAAAACATGGCGGCTGTGCCGACAACGCTGCGGTTGAGGTGGGTTTTCCAATGCGGTGTGGCAAAGGTGTCGCCGCGTGCTTTTGCCATTATGCCTAATACGACGGCAGCAAAACTCATGCGCCAAAATACCAGTTCGCCACTGTTGAAGCCGAATTTTGCCGCCGCTGCTTTGATGCACACGTTCATGACGGTAAAACCGAGTGCGGCAACAATCATCCATGCAGAACCGAGAGGGTCTTTGGGTGTGGTCATTTATCTATTTTCTTAGGCTGGTTGCTGGATTTTTGAAGAAGAGTGGTTCGTTCTAGTTATTTTGCTGTTGGACATAGTCGTATTACCGCTTTTTACTTTTTTAATTGTCAGTGTTTCTTTTATTTATACACTCACGAGGGGAAATCTTTTTACTCTTGGATATGTGTCCCTGACTTATATCTGTCATTATGCAGGTCGTTATTTGGTTTTTTTAGACTAAAAAAGCATTAGTCTTCAGAAGAAAGCATGCTCAAAAATTCTTTTAAATTATTTGAGATGAACTCAATATTTTCAAAATATTGGCTTCCGCTTTCCTCTGCCTCAAAATCATGAGACCAGTAAAAAATTTTAGACTGATATTCATCTTTTATGCCAATCAGAATCAAATCTCCACCTCCTGCAGATGCAATAGGTAACATTGATGATGGATATCTATCATCAAAAATATTTAAATGCCACTCAATAGATTCTTCTAATCTTGGATTATTAAACAATCCAAAAAAGAAATTTAAAACCCTATCATCCAGAAAACAACTATCATTTGGCATTCCTCCATTATTTTTCTTTAAAAATTCCTTATATTCATCTGGTAATGATACGTTGTAATGATTTTCAAATTTTAAAATATCATCAGATGAAGCAATTTTATGGGCATCTAAAAATAAATACCGTTTAATGGTTTTTTTGTTTAATTTACCTTCCCTATTTTCTAAATCTTTAATTTCTTCTTCTGACTTTCCAAGCTTTAAAAGCTTAACCATTGTAT
The DNA here is from genome assembly GCA_963533245.1 of uncultured Neisseria sp. Taxonomy (GTDB): domain Bacteria; phylum Pseudomonadota; class Gammaproteobacteria; order Burkholderiales; family Neisseriaceae; genus Neisseria. Next base: position 1,896 of record CAUSOO010000074.1, on the reverse strand, counting down.
ATACTCCATAATCCTAATAATTTTCTAGTTTCATAAATTTTTTATCGCTTATAGGCTTACTTGCATCAAGAAGATTATTTGGCATTTATTCTATGATGCTCTGGCTGACTGTTTTGATCATGGTAGAGAATGTCAGACCAGTTTCTACCATTAAAGCTAACTTGAATACTTGTTGTCATTGTATCCCTACATTACTGGTATATGGCTTAGTATCGTTATAGTATTTATTTGTTCTGCCTTCACAGTTCTCTATTCTATGATGACAATCGGTCTATACGCCATATATCGCGGTATTTTTCCTAAGGGTTTTCTGAATAAACACTAAATACTTAGAGGGATTGCTATTTCTTTTCAAGGGGTCGTCTGAAACGCATTTTTCAGTCGACCTGTTTATTTAGTGTTACCAGCCATGCAACAAAACCTATGCCATACAAACCTTGCCCCGCCTAAATTTGACACCCGCCCTCCGACTGCCTACAATTCAGGTTTCTCAAAAATCACCGTACATTCCGTACACCATTCTTTTCAGATGACCTCTGTCTTCCGAATCCCATTCCTTTCCAATACAACTGTCAAAAATCATGCACGTTTCAGAACTACAAACCCTACACATTTCCAAACTCTTGGAAATGGCAGAAGAACACGGCATTGAAAACGCCAACCGTTTCCGCAAACAAGACCTCGTATTCGCCATTGTCCGACAAATGATGAAGCAGGGCGAAAGCTTCACCTGCTCCGGCACACTCGAAATCCTACCCGACGGCTTCGGCTTTTTACGCAGCGCAGACACTTCCTACCTCGCGGGTCCCGACGACATCTACGTCTCACCCACGCAAATCCGCCGCTTCAACCTGCATACGGGCGACACCATCGAAGGCAGCGTGCGCGTACCCAAAGACAACGAACGCTATTTCGCACTCGTCCGCCTCGACAGCATCAACGGTGATCATCCCGAAGTCTGCAAACACAAAATCCTCTTCGAAAACCTCACCCCGCTTTTCCCCACCAAGCAATTCAAACTTGAGCGCGACATTAAAGCCGAAGAAAACCTTACCGGCCGCGCCATTGATTTAGTGTCCCCCATCGGCCGCGGACAACGCGCCCTTTTGGTTGCGCCGCCGAAAACCGGTAAGACCGTGATGCTGCAAAACATCGCCCACGCGATTACCGCCAACTATCCCGATGTCGAACTCATCGTTCTCTTAATTGACGAACGCCCTGAAGAAGTTACGGAAATGAGCCGTTCCGTGCGCGGCGAAGTGGTTTCCTCCACCTTCGACGAACCGGCGCAACGCCATGTCCAAGTGGCGGAAATGGTGATTGAAAAAGCCAAGCGTATGGTGGAACACAAAAAAGACGTGGTCATCCTGCTTGACTCGATTACCCGTCTCGCCCGCGCCTACAATACCGTTGTACCCACTTCCGGCAAAATTCTGACCGGCGGCGTAGATGCCAATGCCCTCCACCGCCCCAAACGCTTCTTCGGCGCAGCGCGCAATGTAGAAGAAGGCGGTTCGCTTACCATCATCGCCACCGCTCTGGTGGAAACCGGCAGCCGCATGGATGATGTGATTTATGAAGAATTTAAAGGCACGGGCAATATGGAACTGCACCTCGACCGCCGCATGGCGGAAAAACGCCTGTTCCCCGCCATTAACATCAACAAATCCGGCACGCGTCGTGAAGAGTTGCTGGTGCCGAACGACCAGTTGCAGCGCATGTGGCTCTTGCGCAAATTCCTGCATCCAATGGACGAAATTGAGGCGACCGAATTTTTGGTGGGCAAACTCAAAGATTCCAAAAACAATGATGAGTTTTTTGAATTGATGCGTGGTAAATAGTGATAAAGGTCGTCTGAAATGGATTTCAGACGACTTTTGCTGTTGATTGAGTTTG
>CAUSOO010000073.1:0-10731 GCA_963533245.1 uncultured Neisseria sp. | reverse complement strand
TTTGAGCTAAGGCGAGGCAACGCCGTACTGGTTTAAAGTTAATCCACTATAAAATGAAACGGCTTTGCAGCAAGTTTATTGATACAAAAAGGTCGTCTGAAATCCGATTTTCGTTTTCAGACGACCTTTTGAGCAAATGATGGCGTTATTTTGGCTCTTGCGGCACATAACCTTGAACGGCATCTGCACCGTCGCCGAAGAAATACTGTTCCATTTGTTGTGCCAGATATTCGCGTGCGCGCGGGTCGGCGAGGCTCAAACGGTTTTCGTTAATCAGCATGGTTTGGTGGCGTGTCCACGCATTCCAAGCTTCTTGGGATACATTTTCAAAAATGCGCTTGCCCAATTCGTTGGGCAGCGGTGGGAATTTCATACCTTCGGCTTCTTTGCCGAGTTTGACGCAGTGAACCATACGGGTCATGGCGGTTTTCCTTCAAAAACGGGGTTTCAGACGAGGCATATTTTAACGTATCGGCTGACGTTCGGAAAGGCGGGGATGGGCTTACCACATTGCCTTTCTACGCAAAGGTTCGTTATGGTCGCCTTTGACAAGCTCCCAAATGGTTAGGCCCATTTGGGGTCCGAGTAGCACATCTTGTGTCCGCACACCTTCTCCCTCAGGGAAAATTTCGCCTTTATTGAAATGGCGGGTTTCACCGTCAAAGCTGGTGATTTTCCACATGCCCGAAATCGGAACAGGCTCTTCCTCGACGCCGATGATTTCCTGCGGCGCTTGGGTATAGATCTTCTTGCCGTCTTTTTCTTCCACCTCCCAGCCGTCCCATCTTCTTGACCAATAATACATCTGTTCGCGGGTAATACCACCCATATTTTCACGCGGATATTTTTCGCGTATCGGTTCTAAAGCTCGGTTTAGCGCAATGTAGTCCAAGGGTAAATCTTCGCGGATATTTCCTGTTTCGGGTAGGCTGCCGATTTTGAAAACCTTGATGCCGGCGATGTCGCGCATAGTAATATCGGGATGATTTGCCAAAACAGGCTCTATCCTGCCCGCCGGCAGCTGTCCGTAAAGTTCCCTGCCGACCAGTGTGTACCAACTGATACTGCGGATATTGTAGTCATAAAAGTCTGCCAAATAATCGGTCGTGACCGGAATCAGTCCCAAATTCTCGCGGCAAACCCCGTATTCATACGGCGCACCGTCGTAATAATTATGCGGTGGAATCGCTGCCAGACCGATATAGCCGTGGAACACATCCAGCTTTTCTGAAATCTTGCCGACAAATTCATCCAGCTTTGCCAAATCTTGGGGGGAAGACAAAATTTCCAGTGGCAGGTTAAAAAGCAGGGTGCCTCTTGATATATCTGGATCGTTTGCAAAGTAGGCGGCAGAAGAAGAGATACTGAAATAATAGGATGCGCTGGTATCTGTATGCTCGCTTTGCATCCACCAATCAACCTCGGAGGCATTTTCGGTTCTGTCATCCAGCCAACGGTATATTTTGTCGCGTTCTTTATGGTATGACTTTTCATTCAACTTGATCTTATGCATCCTTCCGCTTCTGTTCCGTGTGCCTGTTCCTATTTCATGGCTAGCTATTGTCAGCTTGTCTTTCCCCCATTCGTAATAGAAATCCATCAAACCGGTTAAGGCATCGGCGACATCCTCGCGGGTATTGAAATAGACTACGCCGCGTATGCCCAGTTGCAACAGGGTAAAGCCATGTTCGTTGTAGCGTTTGGTGCGGTCGGCGGTGTAGCGGATGGCGGCGAGTTTCTTTTCGATGTCGTTCATGGAATGTCCTTATGTTGGTATGACAAACGTCGTCTGAAAGAGTGTAGCGTTTTCAGACGACCTTTACCGCAAAGTAGGATTATTCGGCATAAATGAGGGTTGAACGGAATGGGGTGGCAGGGATGGGGTCATCTGAAAACCGTGTCCGGCTTTGCAGAATCACCAGCCCGCCTTGTTGGCACTACCTTCCGCTTACGCCTCAAACGTATTCAGCCAAATCCGCCGGCTCTCGTCGGTATCGGCACAGCAAACCTTAGCGCGGGTTCTACCCGCGAAGCAGATGTAAGCACAAATACCCGATTCAGACTGACGGACAACAAATCTCGCGGGCAAAGCCCACGCTACGGGGTTCGGTTATCTCAAGTGAGTTTTGATGAATAAAGGTCGTCTGAAAACCGCGATCGGTTTTGCAGCATCACCAGCCCGCCTGTTGACGCGACTTTGCGCTTACGCCTCAAACGTATCCAGCTAAATCCGCCAGCTCTCGTCGATATCGGCACAGCAAACCGTAGCGCGGGCTCTACCTGCGAAGCAGATGTCAGCATAAATACCCGATTCAAACTGACGGACGGAAAATCTCGCGGGCAAAGCCCACGCTACGGGGTTCGGTTATCTCAAGCGTGTTTTGATGAATAAAGGTCGTCTGAAAACCGCGTTCGGCTTTGCGGCATCACCAGCCCGCCTGTTGACGCGACTTTTCACTTACGCTTCAAACGTATCCAGCCAAATCCGCCAGCTCTCGTCGGTATCGGCGCAGACGGTCAGGGTTTCGCCGTTTTCGATGCTTTGGAACGACAGGCTGCGGGCGTGGAGCATGAGGCGGGTGGTGCCGAGGTGGGCGGCGGTGGCGTGGTTTTGGCGCAGGTCGCCGTAGTTGGTGTCGCCGACGATGGGGTGGAAGATGTGTTTCATGTGGCGGCGGAGTTGGTGTTTACGGCCTGTGTGCGGGATGAGTTCTGCCCACGAGTAGCGCGAGGTCGGGTAGCGGGCGGCGGATTGGAAGGGCAATTCGGTGCGCGCAAGGCAGCGGTATCGGGTTTGGGCTTCTTGGAGGGTGGCTTCGGTTTGGGATTCGGCGATTTTGTCGGGCTGATATTTGAGGGGGTAGTCGATGAGTCCGTCGTCGGGCAAATATCCGCGCACGATTGCCCAGTAGGTTTTGCGTGTGGTTTTTTGTTCGAACTGCTGCGTCAGCAGGCGGGCGGCTTCGGGGTCAAGGGCAAACAGGAGGACGCCGGATGTGGGGCGGTCGAGGCGATGGGCGGGATAGACGTGTTGTCCGATTTGGTCGCGCAGGGTTTGCATGACGAACTGTGTTTCGTGGCGGTCGAGCCAGCTTCGGTGGACGAGCATTCCGGCGGGTTTGTTGACGGCGATGGTGCGGCTGTCGCGGTAGAGGATGTCGAGCATGGCGGGATGTGGGCGGAAATGGAGGATTGTAACGCAAGCGGTCGCAGCTGCAACGGCAATCTTGAGGCAGAAACGCATAATTCGTTCAAATAAGGAACACTTGCTGCCGTTCATGTTTGCGTTTTCAGACGACCTCGGGTTCTGTCGGTTACAATGTGGGGGTTCAACAAGATGAAGGAAAAACTGTGAGCCTGCTCAAAAAACTGCCCAAGCCTATGCTGACCGATGAGGCGCGCCGCGAGATTCAGGCGCGGGAGTCGTATCATGTTTTGAAGATTATTTCGGAATTTGTCGAGGCGGGCGAGGAGCTGCGGGCAATTCAGCCTGCGGTCAGCATTTACGGCAGCGCGCGCACGCCGGAAAATCATCCCGATTATGAATTTACGCTGCGTCTGGCGCGCAAGCTTTCGGATGCCGGTTTTTCCGTCATTTCGGGCGGCGGGCCGGGGATTATGGAAGCAGCGAACAAGGGCGCGTTTGCGGGCGCAAGCCCTGCGGTGGGGCTGAATATCGTGTTGCCGCACGAGCAAAAAGCCAATCCGTATCAGGATTTGTCCATCAAGTTCCAACATTTCTTCCCGCGCAAAGTGATGTTTGTAAAGCACGCGGTTGCGTATGTCGTCATGCCCGGCGGCTTCGGCACGCTGGACGAATTGTTTGAAAGCCTGACGCTGGTGCAGACAGGCAAAACGCCCGACCGTCCGATTATCTTAGTGGGCAAGGATTTCTGGTCGGGCTTGTTGGACTGGATACGCAAAGAGTTGCTCGGGCGCGGGCTGATTGCGGAAGCCGATATGGATTTAATCCGACTGATTGATGGTGAAGACGAAATCATCGAAGAAATCTTCGCGCACTACGAAAACCGCTTGGAAGATTTTTCTGAAGGCGTCAACGCGTGGTCGCTCGGATTGTGATGGGCTGAGAGGTCGTCTGAAAACCTTCCGAATCTCGCGGGTGAGTTGAAATCAAGACAAGGCGGCAACGCCGTATCGGTTTCCAGTTAACCCGATATGTAGTGGATTAAATTTAAATCAGGACAAGGCGACGAAGCCGCATACAGTACAGATAGTACGACAAGGCGAGGCAACGCCGTACTGGTTTAAAGTTAATCCACTATAGAATCGTTTCAGACGACCCCTGCCTATTTCGGTACAATACCTTTTCGCCGCAAGGCAGCCACGCCGCCGCGAACATTCCCTTTATCCAATCCACCCGACCCAACCGTTCATGACCAATACCGCCCAAATCATTACCAGCTACGGCCGCCGCTACATCGTGCGCACGCCCGACGGCAAAACCTACGAAGCCAGCACGCGCAAAAAGCGGGTGGATTTCGCCTGCGGCGACCGCGTGCATATCCAAAACATCAACGCCGAACAAGCCGTCATCGAAGACTACCTGCCGCGCGAAAGCCTGCTCTACCGCCAAGACGCTTGGAAAACCAAGCTCATCGCCGCCAACGTCAGCCAGCTCCTTATCGTTACCGCCGCCGTTCCCTCGCCCAGCGAAGCCCTGCTGCAACGCGCCCTCCTTGCCGCCGAAGCCGCGGGCATCCAAGCCGTCATCGTCCTGAACAAAGCCGATCTGCCCGAAACCGCCCTCTGGCGCGAAAAACTCAAATTCTACGAAACGCTCGGTTATCCCGTCATCGAAACCCGCGCGCTGGAAAACGCCGACATCCTGCGTCCCGTCCTACAAGGGAATACCAACATCCTGCTCGGACAAAGCGGCATGGGCAAATCCACCCTGACCAACGCCCTCTTGGGCAACCAAACCGCCCGCACCGGCGACATCTCCACCGCGCTCGATTCCGGCAAACACACCACCACCCACGCCCAGCTCTACGATTTAAACGAAGCAACCCAATTAATCGACTCCCCAGGTTTGCAAGAATTCGGGCTGCACCACCTAGAAGCCGCCGACCTGCTGCAATACTTCCCCGACCTAAGCCACCTCGTCGGGCAATGCCGCTTCCACAACTGCACCCACCGCGCCGAACCCGGCTGCGCCGTCAAAGCCGCCGCCGAAGCAGGCGAAGCCAAGCCCGAACGCATCGAATTTCTGCAACGGATAACGGATGAATTGTTGAGATAGGGATAAGCGGTTGGTCTTGGTGAACTAAAAAGGTCGTCTGAAAACTTGGGGAACAGGTTTTCAGACGACCTTTTTTATTGTGGAGAGGGTTTGGGATGGAGAAGCGATTGATTCATTCGATACAGGGCTTTTCTGAATAGGTACGCGCTTAGTCCGATGGTCGGCAGCACGCCGCAATGCTTCGGGAAAAGTGTAGCGTGGGCTTTGCCCGCGAAATCTGCCAATCGGTTTCCGAATCAGAAATCAGTCAATCGGTTTCTAAATCGGATCATAAACCGAGTTTTTCGCGGGCGAAGCCCACGCTACGGTTTGGCTGTCTGCATCGTTAAAGGGTTTGTGCTTTGCGTTAAACCTTACCCGTCCAATCAAACGTTTCCAAGAAGTCAGGCAGCTCGGAGAGGCTGTCGAATATGGCGAGATGCGGGGCGGTGTGCAACATGGCGGCGGAGTGTGCGCCTGTGGTGAGGGCGACGGCGGGGGCTTTGGCGTTGGCGGCCATTTCCAAGTCGTGGGTCGTATCGCCGACAACCAAAGTTTCCTGCGGCGTCAGCCCCAGTTCGTCGCATAGTTTGAAAACCATGTCGGGTGCGGGTTTGGAGGCTTGTTCGCTGGCGCAGGTCGTCGCCATCCAAAAATCGGCCGTACCGGTTTGCGCGATGGAGCGGTCGAGTCCTATCCTGCCTTTGCCCGTGGCGACGGCGAGCCAGTAGCCTTGGTTTTGCAGGGTGTGCAGGCAGGGTAGGGCTTCGGGGAAGAGCGTCATGTTTTGGTTGTTGGGGTTGAGATAGTGTGCGGCGTAGGTTTCCGTCAATTCTTCGCGCATGTGTTCGCCGGCATGCGGGGCGAGGCGGCGGATGATTTCCGGCAGGCTGTAACCGATGAGGGCGCGGACGGCATCGTCATCGGGAACGTGCATGCCGCAGTCGGCAAAACTTTGTTGGAAGGTGCGGATAATTGGGCGCGTCGTGTCTGCCAGCGTTCCGTCCCAGTCGAAGATAATCAGTTTAGGTTTCATCGTGCGCTTTCTTTCAGACGACCTTGGGGCAAGATAGGAAAATCATAACAGAAAATCCGATGCCTGCCTGCCGGCGGATTGCTGCAAACGTTAAAAATCCTGCCTGAATTCAAACGCTAAGGAAGGATGAATTTAGGTAAAAGGGTCGTCTGAAAAGTTTCAGACGACCCCTTGTTTATGGTTTCTTGCCGGAGAATATGAAGGAAGACGTTGCTCTGACTCCCTGTTGTCAGGCTTATCTTTTCATTTTGTGGAAGATGATGGGCTGTTCCGGTGCGCGGGTCAGTTGGCGCGGCAGCGTCAGCATTGCCAATATCCAGACGCTCAATGCGTAAAGAAATATCCCGCCTTGCCGCATGCCGCCCAATGCCGCGCTGCCCAGCAAAGATTCCAAGATAATCACGACCAAAGCCGCCGCACACGCCGCCGCCCCGCTTAAAAACAGGGCGTAGTGGAAATGGCGGCGCATCATTTTTTTGTAGGCGAGTTTGGTCAGTCCGCCCGCGATAATCAGGTTGAAAAAGCCGAATACGCCGCAGATAAACCAAACGATGGCGTCATCCCAGCCCGCTACTTGCCGCAACTGCCCGTTTTGGAAGGTCAGCAGCAGTCCGGAATGGCGGAACAGCCCGACTGTGATGATTTCGTGCAGCAGCAATGCCAGAGGCAGGGTCAGGAAAATCAGGGCAATCAGCAGCGGGCGGTAGGGTTTTTCTTGGGTGAGGTACATGATGGATAGGGAAGGGAGTTGGATGTGGTGCAGCGTTTGTTTGGGATGCTGTCGGCGTGCCTTAATTCAGTATCTGCCGCACTTGTTTCAAAACCTGCCAAGCTTTTGCTTTGAGCTGCGGTTGGCGCAGCAGGCGGGCAGGGTGGGGAAGGATGAAGCGGGGGGTGTTGCCGCAAAGCGTGTCTATCAATGGGGCAAGTTCGGGTTTTTCAAAGATTTGACCCACCAATAACACGGCTTTCGCCTGCGTATCGGCCAGCTCTCGGGCAAGCTGGGGCAGCTCGGCTTGGATTTGTTCGTCAGTAGGGTGCGGGCTAAAAACAGGCGCTGCTTTGACCCAACTGGTTTTGTAGGCTTGTTGGGGCGTCAGGCGGATAGCGGCAAGCATATTGTCGAGCAGGACGCCGACCGCGCCGTGAAAGAGTTGTCCGTGCAGGCTGTCTTCGGTTGCGGGACAGATGCTGATGATGATGACTTCGGACGGACGCGCTTCGGTCTGCAGGCGCGGGAGGTCGTCTGAAACGGTTGCGGCGGGAGCTTTGCCGGTGTTTTCGGGTGCAGAATGTGTCCGCGCGGACGGGGAAGGTGCGTCAATCGGCGCGGCAGACGGCGGGATGGGGGGCGTTGTTGCGGAGGCGGTTTTTTCGTGTTGAACCGCCGCCATCGCCGCCATGCGGGCATGATGTGCCGATGCGGAAATCGTGCGGACGGCTTCGGCAACTTGGGCGGCAGCAGGTTTTTGCGGCGGCGTAACGGACGCATCGCCCGCAGGCGGGATGACTTTGGCGTGACGGTTCAGCCACATCGGGCCTAAGCCTAATGCCTGATGCAAGTGGAGATAGCGGCTGCTTAACATGGTTTTTCCATCAATACGGCGTCTTCATGCCCGCCTTCGGGCAGGGAATAGTAATGTTTGCGGATGCCGACTGCGGTAAAGCCGTATTTGAGATACAGCGATTGGGCGGCGGCATTGCCGGCGCGGACTTCCAACAGCAGGCGCGTGATAGCGGCGGTTTGGGCGTGGCGGAACCAATGTTCCAAAAGTGCGGCGGCAATGCCTTGGCGGAGGTATTCGGGGGCGGTGGCAATCAAATGCAGCTCGGATTCATCCAATATATCCTGCCACACGATAAAGCCGCTGATGACGCCGTCGGTCTCGCAGACCCACAGTTTATCCGTACTCTGCGCCAATGCGGAGGAGAATTGTTTCACAGACCAGGGCGAAGGGTTGCTGACCGTATCAATCGCGGCAAGGGCAGGGCAGTCGTCTGAAAAAGCGGGGCGGATATTCATGCCTGCGCTTTCCGTTCTGCCTGCTCTTTGGCGGTCAGGGCGACTTTGTTGCGGACATAAAGCAATTCGGCGTGCGCGGCATCGGACGCGGGATAACGCCCGCTGAGTGCCAGCTTGAGATAGTCGGAAGCAGCAGGCATTTGCGGCGTGCCGGCAAAGGGCGGCGCATCGGTCAGCGCAAACGCATTGCCTATGCCGCCGGTAAACGCACAGCCTTCGGGTTCGACAATTTCAGCCGCTTTGCCGACCTGATAATCGCCGAGCCGCCGGTGCGCGCCCGTGTCGAACCATGCGTAAAACACCTCGCCCATACGCGCGTCGGTCGCTGCCAGTACGCAGCTTTGTCCGGGCAGCAGATACGCCGCCGCATCCAGACAGGGGATGCCGATAAGGGGCGTATCAAACGGCGTCGCCAAACCTTGCGCCACGCCTGTTCCGATACGCAAACCGGTAAACGCGCCGGGACCTTGTGCATAGACGATGACGCCCAAATCCGCCGCCGTAATACCCGCCTGCTCAAACAAAACACGAATCTGCGGCAGGATCAAATCGGATTGCTTCGTGCCGACATCTTCATGAAACGAAACAATCTGTCCATCGGTTTGCAACGCGAGGGACAGGTAGGAAGTGCTGGTGTCGATGGCAAGGACAGGTCGTCTGAAATCGGCTTGCATGGCGTGTTCTTCAAGATAAAAATTTTAGGATGGATTATAGCATTGTCGTCTTGATTCATGCCCGATAGGGTTTTCAGACGACCCCAATGATGTTTCAACACTTTAAAAAAGACTGTCTCGAAACTGGGGCAGGGCAGGCAAGCCGCTACCAAACCGATTTCCCAACTCAGGTCTGCCTTGCGCAGAATGGTCAATTTGTTCCCAACAGGATTGACGACAATCAACCGGCGGCTTTAAAATGAATTCAAGAATCGTTATTATTTTTACATCATCAGGAGAAAATTTATGGCAAAAAAAGTCAGCATTTTAGTAGGCAGCCTGCGTAAAGGCTCGTTCGCCCGCAAAGTGGCGCAAAACGTCATCCCCATGTTCCCCGAAGGCTACGATGCCCAAATCGTCGAAATCGGTCATTTGCCGCTCTACAATTTCGACTACGACGACCCCGCCGAAACCGACTTCCCCACGCCCGAAAGCTACACCGCCTTCCGCGAAACCATCAAAGCTTCCGACGGCGTATTGTTCGTTACCCCCGAAAACAACCGCACCGTCCCCGCCTGCCTGAAAAACGCAATAGACATCGGCTCCAAACCCAACGCCGACGTCGCCTGGAAAAACACGCCCGCAGGCATCATCAGCCATTCCGTCGGCAAAATGGGCGGTTACAGTTCGCAAAAAAACCTGCGCCTTGCCTTGTCCTACTTCAATATGCCGCTGACCGGACAGCCCGAAGTCTTCCTCGGCAACTCCCCCACCTTGTTTGACGATAACGGCAAACTCATCGAATCAGCGCGCAGCTTCGTTCAAGGCTACATCGACCAACTCGTCGCCCTGATCGAGAAGAACCCCAAATAAACACAGCAGAAAACTGTCGGACTTTAGAAAATAGCTGATTTTCTAAACATCGAAGGTTTAATGCAGAAAGGTCGTCTGAAATCTAAGGTTTCAGACGACCTTTCTTTTAAATCAATAACGTCAGGAGGGGCGCACATCAAAAGCTCGTCTGAAAAAAGCAAATCCAATGGGTCTGCAACCATTCAGACGACCCATCAGCCGGTTATCCCATTCGCTTTACCCATTACATCGTTCAAGCTACTATACGAACCACGTTGTCATTTAAAAATGCGCCGCACTGAGCATTGCTGCGGGCAAAAAGGAAAAAAATGAAAAAATTATTTAGGTTTTTAGGCTTGGTAGTTTTAGTCGCCGCTCTTCCGGTTTTATCGATCTATGCCTCTTCAGTAAAAGAAATCTTCAATCAAAAGGATGATTTTTTTGTGGATACCGATAAGGAACGCTCGTTTTCATTTATGCTAAACAACTATTCCGACCGAGGTGTAACGATTTTTTATCAACAGGTCGGGCAAACATGGCATTTAGGTGGAATCAGTCCTTATGCAGAGGAAGGAGGTGGACAATGTTGCGTTTCCATCCCACGCTGGCATGAGGGGATGACGCTGCCACTGACTTTGATGATAAGCACGGATACAAATGAATTTGAAGAGCGTAACGTTAACGCGAAGGTAGATAAATTTACCGATGAAGACAACGGATTATTGCAGTTTCACATTTTGCCGGATTATTCAGTGCGTGTATTATAGTCAATTAAAATCAAAATAGGACAGCGGCGCATCGTCAAATCGGGCGTAATCAGACAAAACGGTTCGCAGATACCGCTTAATATTCGCCCACACCTTCTCAATCGGATTGAGCTCAGGTGAATAAGGTGCAAGAGGCAATACCTTATGTCCCAATTTTTCCG
>CAUSOO010000072.1:0-10866 GCA_963533245.1 uncultured Neisseria sp. | reverse complement strand
AAAGAGAACGATTCTCTAAGGTGCTGAAGCACCAAGTGAATCGGTTCCTTACTATCTGTACTGTCTGCGGCCTCGTCGCCTTGTCCTGATTTAGTTAATCCACTATATTTGACCGCCATATACGGCAAAAAGGTCGTCTGAAACCTGATTTGGGGTTTCAGACGACCTTTTGCTTTAGGGCTTACAGTTTATTTTGCTGCGGAAGCGCCGGAGTTGGCTGCGGAGGCTGCTGTGGCATTTGCTGTCGAAGCAGTAGAAGCGGCTTCGGCTTTCGCGCCGGCTGCTGCGTTTTCACCCCAGGCAGCAGGATATTTGTAACCTGCGAAGCGTTGGCGCGCGTAGGCTTTGAACTCGTCGGAGTTGTAGGCTTCGGTTACGTCTTTGAGCCATTGGCTGTCTTTGTCGGCGGTTTTGACGGCTGCCCAGTTGACGTAGGCGAAGCTCGGTTCTTGGAACAGGGCTTCGGTCAGCTTCATGCCGCTGCTCATGGCGTAGTTGCCGTTAACGATGGCGAAATCGACGTCGGCGCGGCTGCGCGGCAGTTGTGCGGCTTCAAGCTCTATGATTTTGATGTTTTTCGGATTTTCGGCGATATCGGCTTTGGAAGCAGTCAGCGGATTAACACCGTCTTTCAACTTAACCCAGCCCAATTCGTTCAACATGACCAGCGCGCGGGCGAAGTTGGACGGGTCGTTAGGCGCGGAAACGCTGCTGCCGTCTTTGACTTCGTCCAGAGATTTCAGTTTGCCCGGATACAGGCCCAAAGGCGCGGTCGGTACTTGGAAGGCTTCGGTGATGTCTAATTTGTGTTCTTTTTTGAAGTCGTCCAGATAAGGCTTGTGTTGGAAAATGTTGATGTCCAGTTCGCCTTCTGCCAAAGCGAGGTTGGGGCGGACGTAGTCGGCAAATTCAAGCAGTTTGACGGTATAACCTTTTTTCTCCAGCGCAGGTTTGATTTGGTCTTTGACCATGTCGCCGAAGTCGCCGACGGTCGTACCGAAGACGATTTCTTTTTTTGCGCCATTGTCGGCGGCAGGCGATGCGGCAGATGCGGCGGATGTACTGTCTTTTTGACCGCCGCAGGCTGCCAGTATCAAGGTGAGCGCGGCGGCGGAAAGGGTTTTGAAGAAGGTGTTTGTCTGCATGTTTTACTCCTGGTAAGTGTTAAGTCGATTTTTCAGACGGCCTCTGCCGTCGGGACAGTTGGGATTTTAAATCCATTTATGGGAAACGGGACGGTTTTTTATGGTGAGGTACAGGCCTTTGGCGGAACGGTAACACAGCCAAATCAATCCCGCTTTAAAAGTCAGGGCTGAGATGAGCTTGAGCCAATCCAACGAGGTGGCGAACGGAGAAATATCAAAGGCGGTATCGGCACTTTCATACATTTCATCTGTTCCGTCGATTACGGCGTGTCCGTCCATTTCATCATCATAGTCTTCAGCCATCATGGCACTTTCATCCGGCTCGCTGATTTCGCCCATTTCATCGATGTCCATCGTGCCAATTGATCCGTTCATTTCCCCTATGGAAACCATATCGTCAAATGAAAGGATGCCCCAGATGGGGACAGGGGAGGCGATAAGGGACCATATCATAAAGACAGCCAATAGCCCGACACACAATAAAATGAAGAAACCCATATCGTTACGCAGCATTTTGCTGTTGTGTGCGTTGACGTCATCGGAGGTCGGGCGTTCTAATTTTTCCAAGATGACGAGTTGTGCAAGAAAGATGCCGACGCTCAGACCTATGTACAATATTTTCGGCATATGGTTCATGGGGCCGATAAAGTACCAAAGGATGTTGCCGATATTGATTAAATAAACGGCAATTAGAATTTTTTTGGCAGATTTCATGTTGTATTTTTTCACTCAAAAGGTCGTCTGAAAATGCATAAGGTATTTTCAGACGACCTTGTTTGCGTTTGTGAGGTTTAACGTTTGTCCAATTTTCGCGCCAACGCGTTGCCGATGCTTTGAATCAGGATAACGAGCAGCACGAGGATGGCGACGATGAAGATGATGACTTCGGTTTGGTAGCGGTAGTAGCCGTAGCGGATGGCGAGGTCGCCCAAGCCGCCGCCGCCGATCATGCCTGCCGCCGCGCTGTATGAGAGCAGTCCGATGGCAAGGACGGTGATGCTGGAAACCATGCCCGCGCGCGCTTCGTTCAAAAGGACTTTGCGAACGATGGCAAGCGGCGATGCGCCCATGGCGGTGGCGGCTTCAATCACGCCTTTGGGGACTTCGCGCAGGTTTTGTTCCACTAAGCGGGCGAAGTAAAACAGGCCGGACACGCTCAATACCAGCGAGGCGGCAATCGGGCCGATGGTGCTGCCGACGATGGCGCGGGTTGCGGGTATCATAGCAATCATCAGGATGACGAAGGGGAAGGCGCGCATCAGGTTGACTAAGTTGTCGAGCAGGAAATTCACCGGCTTGTTGTAATGCAGCTGGCGGTTGGAAGTCACGAAAAGCAATACGCCCAACAGCGTGCCGAAGATGACGGCGATTGTGGTGGACAGCCCGACCATAACGAAGGTTTCACCTAAGGCGCGGACGATTTCGTCTTTCATGCCGACGATGGTGGAAACGGCTTGTTCGAATGTTAAGTCTGCCATATCAGTCCTCCCGAATCAGTTCGCGCCCGATTTCGGATTGGGCGTGGATTTGGTTGCCGCGTACTTCGACGATTTCCACCACTTTTCCTTTATCCAAAAGGGCGGCGCGGTCGCACAGGCGGCGGATGACGCTCATTTCGTGGGTTACGATGACGATGGTGACGTTGAAGCGTTTGTTGATGTCTTCCAAACATTCCAAGACGCTGCGCGTGGTGGCAGGGTCGAGGGCGGAAGTGGGTTCGTCGGCGAGGATGACTTGGGGTTTGGGTGCGAGCGCGCGGGCGATGCCGACGCGCTGTTTTTGTCCACCGGAAAGCTGGGCGGGGTAGTGGTCGGCGCGTTCGGTCAAGCCGACGATTTCAAGGCATTCTTTAACGCGTGCTTTGATTTTTTCAGACGACCATCCGGCGATTTCCAAAGGAAAGGCAACATTGTCGGCAACGGTGCGGTTGCTCAAAAGATTGAACTGTTGAAACACCATGCCGATATTCTGCCGCGCCTGACGCAATGCGGCGGCATCAAGCGCGGTCAGCTCTTGTCCGCACACATTGACCTTGCCGCTGTCGGGACGTTCCAACAGGTTAATCAGGCGCAACAGGGTGGATTTGCCCGCGCCGGAATAGCCCATCAGACCGAAGATTTCGCCGTCTTGGATTTCGAGGCTGGTCGGCTCGACGGCGGCAAAACGGGTTTTGTCGCGCGTTTGGTAATGTTTGGAAACGTTGTCCAAAATAATCATAAATACTTCCTGATACTTCCGGAAAAAAAGAAGCCCGATGCTGTACACAACGGGCTTGGATATAAAGAAAGGAATAAAAACAGCAGAAAATGAAAATACGCTTTAGCTGTTAATGCCCGCAAGCTGTGTCAAATCGGCAATGTTAACTCAGATACGACTATAATCAAAATCGGTAACTTTGTCAAGTTTTGATATGATTTGTAATTTTAAAATAATAAATTGTCAGTTTATTTGCCGAAAAGCTCCGCCACCATACGGGCTTCTTCCTCGGTATACGCCGCACCGTTGAGCTTCGCTGTCAGGATAAATTCGCCGCTTAAGCCTTGTTCGGCGCAGCTTTCGCGCCAGCCTTGCAGCCGTTCTTCGTCGCTGGCTTTACGTTTCAGACGACCTATGGTTTGAGCCGCCTGTTTGGTTTGTTCGTTCATACAGTTCCTTAACAAAAGGCAAAAGGTCGTCTGAAAATTTTCAGACGACCTTTTTTTTGATTATTTGATAACCCGCGCCAGCAAGGCTTTTTCTTTGCCCTGCATATTCGGGATTTTGACTTGGATGCCGTTGCCCGGGGCGACTTCGACGGCTGCGCCTTTGCGGGTCATTTGTTCCAGCGTAATGGTTTGATTTCCTTCGGGGTGGATGATTTCCAAGGTGTCGCCGACGGCAAAGCGGTTTTTGACTTCCACCGTTGCCCAGCCTTCGGCGTCGATTTCGGTAACGTGTCCGACGTATTGGCTTTGTTTGGCGGTGGAATGGCCGCTGAGGTAGTTTTGATAGTCTTGGGTTTGGTGGCGTTCGAGGAAGCCGCTGGTGTAGCCGCGGTTGGCGAGGCCTTCGAGTTCGCTCAGCAAACCGTAGTCGAACGGACGACCTGCGACGGCATCGTCAATCGCTTTGCGGTAGGACTGGGCGACGCGGGCGACGTAGTAGAGCGACTTGGTGCGGCCTTCGACTTTGAGGCTGTCCACGCCGATTTTGGCGAGTTTTTCAACGACTTCGATGCCGCGCAGGTCTTTGGAATTCATGATGTAGGTGCCGTGTTCGTCTTCCATAATCGGCATCATTTCGCCTGGGCGGTTGGACTCCTCAATCAGGAAGACTTTGTCGGCGTAGGGGTGGCGTTTCTGACCGTTGATGCCTTCGAAGTTTTGGTTGGCTTCTTCTTGGGCTTTTTCAAAGTTGAAACCTTGCAGAAGCTGGGCGTCGCCCGCATCGCTTTCAGTGGCGTTGTGGACTTTGTAGTCCCAGCGGCAGGAGTTGGTGCAGGTGCCTTGGTTGGGGTCGCGGTGGTTGAAATAGCCCGACAATAGGCAACGGCCTGAGTAGGCGATGCACAATGCGCCGTGGATGAAGACTTCGAGTTCGATGTTGGGGCATTCTTGGCGGATTTCGGCGATTTCTTCCATGCTCAATTCGCGCGACAGGATGATGCGCTCAACGCCGATGTTCTGCCAGAATTTCACGCCCCAGTAGTTGGTGGTGTTCGCCTGTACGGACAGGTGGATCGGCATTTCCGGCCATTTTTCGCGCACGGTCATAATCAAACCCGGATCCGCCATAATCAGCGCGTCGGGTTTCATGGCAATCAGCGGCTCCATGTCGGCGACGAAGGTTTTGAGCTTGGAATTGTGCGGCAGGGTGTTGACGGTCAAAAAGAATTTTTTCTTGCGCTCGTGCGCTTCTTTAATGCCTTGCTCGAGGACGTCGAGTTTCGCAAATTCGTTGTTGCGGGCGCGCAGGGAGTAACGCGGGCTGCCGGCATAAACGGCGTCTGCGCCGTAGTCGTAGGCGGCGCGCATACGTTCGAGGCCGCCGGCGGGAAGGAGGAGTTCGGGTGCTTTCATGTTCGTGCTTTATAAAAGGTTTCAGACGACCTTTTGAATCACGGGGAAAGGTCGTCTGAAAAGGTGTTTTAAGGATGGGCGGATTATCCGCTTTTTTGTCGGGACGGTCAATTTTACGGCGGCATATCGGGATTGTTTTGCGTTGTTTTTTCAGAAGAAAACGGATTTAAGAGTGGCAATGGGCGGATGGGCGTGACGGGCGGGGAAATGTAAAAAACGGACGGCAACCCGATTAATTTAACAAAAAGGCATTCAAAGAATGTATTTTCTTGTAAAATATCGAGTTTCATTTTTCCAATGTTCGGGAATCGGGCGGCTGCCGCAAACCGTTTCCCGGAGTTTTAGACAGGCGGACGAGTATGGATTTTCGGTTTGACATTATTTACGAATACCGCTGGATGTTTTTCTACGGCGCGCTGACGACGCTGGGCTTGACCGTAGTGGCGACGGCAGGCGGCTCCGTATTGGGTCTGCTGCTCGCGCTGGCGCGCTTGATTCATCTGGAAAAGGCGGGTGCGCCCATGCGCGCGCTGGCTTGGGTTTTGCGTAAGGTTTCGCTGCTGTATGTAACGCTGTTCCGTGGTACGCCGCTGTTTGTGCAGATTGTGATTTGGTCTTACGTCTGGTTCCCGTTCTTTGTCCATCCTACTGATGGTTTGCTGATTAACGGCGATCAAGCGGTGGAAATCCGACGTTCTTACGGCGCGCTGATTGCCGGTTCGCTTGCCTTGATTGCCAACTCCGGCGCGTATATCTGCGAGATTTTTCGCGCGGGCATCCAGTCCATCGACCGCGGTCAGATGGAAGCGGCGCGTTCGCTGGGGCTGACTTATCCGCAGGCTATGCGCTATGTGATTCTTCCGCAGGCGTTGCGCCGTATGCTGCCGCCGCTTGCCAGCGAATTTATTACGCTTTTGAAAGACAGCTCGCTGTTGTCCGTTATCGCCGTGGCGGAGCTGGCTTATGTGCAAAGTACAATTAGCGGCCGCTATTCCGTTTATGAAGAACCGCTCTATACCGTTGCGCTGATTTACCTCTTGATGACGACTTTCTTGGGCTGGGTGTTCCTGCGCTTGGAAAACCGCTACAACCCGCAGCATCGGTGATTTCCGAATAAGCCGATTGTTTTCGGCTAGGGCAATGTCAAAAGGTCGTCTGAAAACCGATTCGGGTTTTCAGACGACCTTTTGGTTTTTGGGGTTTACAGACCGAATAGGGCGGTGTCGCCTTTGCCTTGGCGGATGAGTTCCGTTCCGTCGGTCATGTCGATGACGGTAGTCGGCTCAGTACCGCACCAGCCGCCGTCAATGACCAAATCGACGCTGTGTTCGAGGCGGTCGCGGATTTCGTAAGGGTCGGTCAGCGGCTCGTCGTCTTCGGGCAGCATCAGGGTGCAACTGAGCAGCGGCTCGCCCAATTCCTGCAACAGGCTCAAGGCGATGTTGTTGTCGGGAACGCGCAGGCCTATGGTTTTGCGTTTCGGGTGCAGCGTGCGGTTGGGGACTTCTTTGGTGGCTTGCAGGATGAAGGTGTAGCTGCCGGGAGTGGCGGCTTTTAGCTGGCGGAATTGGGCGTTGTCGACTTTGGCGTAAGTGCCCAATTCGCTCAAATCGGCGCACATGAGGGTCAGGTGGTGTTTCAAGTCGATTTTGCGGATGGCGAGGATGCGTTCCATCGCGGCTTTGTCGCCGAGTTTGCAGCCGAGCGCGTAGCAGGAGTCGGTGGGGTACACGATGACTCCGCCGCTGCGGACGATGTCGGCGGCCTGTTTGATCAGGCGTTCCTGCGGGTTGTCGGGGTGGATGGCGAAGAATTGTGCCATGGCGGTTTTCCTTTTGGCAGTTTGTGTTGCGGATATTTTAAAACCGATGGTTTGAAATGACAAAAGGTCGTCTGAAAATACGGTTTCGGAACGGAAACTGCGTTTTCAGACGACCATTAGGATTGTTAAATGTCAGGGGAGAGAACAGCCTTCAGGTAAAATAATACGGCAGTTGCTCAGGCTAGAATCAGCTTTACATTTCGCCAATGCGACAGCTTCTGCTAATCCTTTTTCTGTACCCATATAAAAAGAACGCCAATGTCCCGGAGGATTAATTGCCTTGCCTTCGGCTCCAGCAATACATCCATTCCTAACCCATGAAACTATTTTGCATGAACCTTGAGGATCTCTTTTCCTGCACTCAGCCAGAGCAGTTTCCTTCGCTTTAGACAAAGAGTCCTGATTTAATACGCCGCTTACGTAACCTGTATCCGGATTCACAGCTACAGCACCGTATTTAGAAGGGAGATATATAGTAGTGGTCTTAGGTCTGCCTACTTGACCATTATTCATAGAACCATTGTAATAGGGATCGTTTGCCAAAATAGGGGCCATACAATGGGGGTCTCCGGAAGGGCCGCCGCCAATGCCGGGCGAACAGGCAAAGGAGACGGCGGAAGACGCGCCAAGAAAAAGGGTTAAAACAAATTTATTCATAAAGGGATTCCTCATTTATTTTTCTTGGGATCAATCACATCTTTGTTGTCAGAGGCTTGTCTTAAAGCCGATTGTCTTTGTAATTCCATGATAATGATATTAGACACGGAATTTTCTGATGTCAACATTCTATGTATATTGGGATTAGAAGTTTGGTTTGAGGATAGTTTGTTGCTGCATGGTATTCAGCTAAAGAGGCACTATAATTGAATATCGGATTTTGAACACGACTCAGGGTTCGGGACGCAACCACATCCAGACAGCGACGCAGCCGCAGCCCAATGTGGACGCCGCTCCTATCCACCATTTTTCGGGAAACCGCCAAAACATGAAGATGCAGGATAAGCTCATCATGCTGATGGCGAAGATTTTGGCTTTGCGCGGGACGGCGCCGTTGTTTTCCCAGTTTTGTATCATGGGGCCGAAATAGCGGTGTTGGTGCAGCCAGCGGTGGAAACGGGGCGAAGCTTTTGCCCAGCAGGCGGCGGCAAGGATGATGAAGGGGGTGGTGGGCATAATCGGCAGAAAAATGCCGATGATGCCTAAGAGAAAGGAAACTGCGCCGCAAAAGATGAGTAAGTAGCGAATCATGTTGTTTTGTTGGAAATCTTATTCGGATGCTTTGGTTTTGCCGTGATCAAACGGGCAGCGGGGAATATCGAGCTTGTCCCAGCCTTCGTGTCCTATTTTTTCAAGTAGGGCGATGTTGCGCTCGAAAATGGCGGAGGCGTCGGGGAAGGCTTGTGCGGCTTTGGCGATGCTGTCTTCGCGGATGAGGTGCAGGGTGGGGTAGGGCGAGCGGTTGGTGTAGTTGCCGATGTCGTCTGAATCCGTGCCTTCAAATTGGAAATCGGGATGAAACGGGGCGATTTGGACAATACCTTCCAAACCGTTGTCCACAACGGCGGCATCGGCAATGTCGAGCATTTGGTTGAAGGTGTCGAAGTCGGGAAAAAGGGTCGGGTGGACAAGCAGGGTGGTTTCCAGCTCGTCGGCGGGCGTATCGCCCAAAAGCTGCAATTCGCGGTCTAGGTCTTCGAGGAAACCGTCCAGATGGCGGGCCTGGCTGACGCTGATGCGCACGAGGTTTTTGACGTGCGGCGCTTTGGCGAAGGGGCAGAGGTTGAGTCCGATGACGGCTTTTTCGAGCCATTGGCGGGTGTGGTCGGCTACGGTGGCGGAGTCAGGGGTAGTCATGCGGGGATTCGGATTTAATTTAATTAAAAATAGTTCTCAAGTATAGCATGAAATTCTCTGTTCTCAGGATATCGCCGTTAGGACGGAAAAAGGTCGTCTGAAAATGAAAACGCTGAGAAATACAGGGTTTACGTTTTCAGACGACCTTTGTGTTTTGTCTTTAATCGGGGATGAGGTGTCCCAGCGGCAGGGCGGTTGTGTTTTTGATTTCTTTCAACACGAAGCTAGACTGCGCGTCTTGTACGCCGTGGTGAGACAGGAGCGTGTCCAAAACGAAATGGGAAAATGAGTTCATATCGGTAAAAAACGCATGGAGCAGGTAGTCGGTTTCGCCGGTGAGGGCGAAGCAGCTCAATACTTCGGGCCATTCTTGCACCGATTGCGCAAAGTCTTCGCGCGCATCTTTTGCCTTGCTGATGGAAACGCGGATAAACGCCTGCAAGCCCAAATGGACAGCTGCGGGGGAGAGCAGGGCGGCATATTGGCGGATGATGCCCGCGTCTTCCAATTGCTTCAGGCGGCGCAGGCAGGGGGAGGGTGAAAGCGCGATCCGCTCGGATAATTCGACATTGGTCAATCTGCCGTTTTCTTGTAGGACTTGTAAGATTTTAAGGTCGGTTTTATCCAAGGTTATCGGTGTCATTTAGTTTGCTCCCTGTTGCTGTATAAGATGGAAATTAGTCGGATAGCGTTCGTGTGAACGCTCAGATTGACCAGTTAGGCAGAGTATATAACAAATAACATTTACTTAACATACAATCAACCAATGAAAAAGTATTTTTGAAAATAATCTGTGTTAAAAAGTATGGATGCAAACAAATAGATTTAATTTCATATCTGCAAACAGGGTTTAGCCAATTTGGGCAAAACGAATGGCAGCCATATAAAAGACGGCTTGCCCAAACCGCCTTTTCAAGCCATAATCGGGGCATGTGCAGGAGAGAGCTACATCAGGTTACATGTAGCCGCCGAAGGCGCAGATGCCCTTAAATCGCTCAGGCAACAGGGACTGCACATTGAAATAAAACATCTGGAGAGCGGTGCAATCGCACCCACCGAAGGGGAGAAGGTCGTCTGAACCACCATTCAGACAACCGCGCAAAGCAGTGAGCAGACTGGTTTGCCATCAAGCGGATACGGCCGAAAATCTCAGGTTCAAGGACAGATAGGGTCTTCCGCACTTATGTGCGGACGGCATCTGAACAATAAATCCGGAGAAGCTGAGAATGACTGCCCTGAAAACCACCCCGTTTCACCAAGCCCATCAAGATGCAGGCGCGAAGCTGGTCGATTTTGCCGGCTGGGAGCTGCCCATCCATTATGGTTCGCAAATCGCCGAACACGAAGCTGTGCGCACCGACGCAGGTATGTTCGACGTATCCCACATGCTCGTTACCGATGTCGCCGGAGCGAACGCCAAAGCCTTTTTCCGCAAACTGATTGCCAACGACGTTGCCAAACTCGCCTTCGTCGGCAAAGCCCTTTATTCCGCGCTGCTCAACGACAACGGTGGTGTGATTGACGACTTGATCGTTTACCGCACCAACGAAGCCGAAACCCAATACCGCATCGTATCCAACGGTGCGACCCGCGAGAAAGACACCGCCCAGTTCCACAAAGTCGGACAAGAATTCGGCGTCGCCTTCAACCCGCGCTACGATCTCGGTATGCTTGCCGTGCAAGGTCCTAAAGCCATCGAAAAACTCCTGACCGTCAAACCCGAATGGGCGGATGTCGTCCACAACCTGAAACCGTTCCAAGGCGCGGATTTGGGCAACGACTGGTTCGTCGCCCGCACCGGCTACACCGGCGAAGACGGCGTCGAAGTCATCCTGCCCGGCACTGAAGCCGTCGCATTCTTCAAAGCCCTGCAACAAGCCGGCGTACAGCCCTGCGGTCTCGGTGCGCGCGACACCCTGCGCATGGAAGCCGGCATGAACCTCTACGGCAACGATATGGACGACGACACCAGCCCGCTCGAAGCAGG
>CAUSOO010000071.1:0-10866 GCA_963533245.1 uncultured Neisseria sp. | reverse complement strand
CTCTAAGGTGCTGAAGCACCAAGTGAATCGGTTCCGTACTATCTGTACTGTCTGAAGCTTCGTCGCCTTGTCCTGATTTAAAGTTAATCCACTATATATGGATTTGGCTTTAATGTGATGTTCTTTTGTTTTATTTTGCGGCGGTATTGGCTGTGATTTGGTTGTCTTGTGTTGATTTTAAAGTGGGTTCACTCTGTTTGTAATGATTTGAGTGACAAAGAAAAAAGCACAGCTTAATCAAACTGTGCTTTCAGAATTTGGCACGCCCACGGGGAATCGAACCCCGGTTACCGCCGTGAAAGGGCGATGTCCTAACCGCTAGACGATGGGCGCGGATAAAATAAATTTTCTTTGGCGCACCCGGAGCGATTCGAACGCCCGACCCTCTGGTTCGTAGCCAGATACTCTATCCAACTGAGCTACGGGTGCATTTTCATCACTTCGCGGCTGCGTCGTGAATCAAGAAGACCGAATAATATACAAGCTGTCGGTAGCTGTCCAGTATTTTCTGGATAAAAATATTTATAATAAAATAACAATATGAAAATAAAGGATATTAATTATCGTAAAATACCTACTCCCGATAAATCTTGCGCCATTTTTGCGGCAGCGTTGTCTGTCATGCCGCCGACAAAATCTAAAATTTTCATGTAGGCACGATACAGGCTGTCAGTTTCTTGGATGGGGTCGTGGTTTTTTAACAGATCAAGCGCGAGGGATTGGCGCACATCGACCTGTTTTTGCGCAATCATGGCGTATGCGGCGGGAACCAATAAATCCAAAATGGAACCGAGACACGGGAAAGTGGCGATTTCGGTCATGAGTTTGGTGCGGTGGCGGAAAATGCGCGTGCGGGCAAGTTCTTTCGCTTTTTCCAAGGTATTTTGAACCTGCGGGCTGCACAACGCCAACAGGTCTTTGCCTTTGAAGTTGCCGTTTAGCAGGTCGGATTGGTGCATCATGAAGGTTTGGGCGACGTCTTCTATCGCTTTGCCGATGGCGATGCCGCGCAACATGGCGCAACGCTGGCGGCTGGATTGCGCGTGCCAAGTGCTTTCTTCAAAAGTGAGTTCGGATAATACGCTTTCGATTTCGGCGTCGCTCAGCAAATCCAGTTCGACCGCGTCTTCCAAGTCTAAGAGGGCGTAGCAGATGTCGTCGGCTGCCTCCATCAGGTAGGAAAGGGGATGGCGTACCCAGCAGTCTTTGCCTGATTCAATCAGCCCCAATTCGTCGGCAATGCGACGGATGAAGGGTAATTCGGTTTGGTAAATATTGAATTTTTTTCTTCCGTTGGGGTGTTGCGTCGTCCAAGGGTATTTCAGCAGTGCGCCTATGGCGGCGGACGTCAGGCGCATGCCGCCTGCGTCGGGATACATTTCCAAACTTGCCGTGATGCGCAGGCTGTGGGCATTGCCTTCATAGGTCTGGATGTCGCTGCGTTCGGCGTCGTTTAATGTCTGTAAAAACGGCTGGTTTTTAGGATTGCGGAACCAGTCGCGCAATGCGTCTTCTCCGGTGTGTCCGAACGGCGGGTTGCCTAGGTCGTGCGCAAGGCAGGCGACTTGGACGACGGCACCGATATCGCTCGGCGTATTGTTTTCCGGTAAAAAGCCGCCTGCCTGCAGCATCACGCCTACGCGGTTGCCGATACTGCGCCCGACGCTGGCGACTTCGACGCTGTGTGTGAGGCGGTTGTGGGTCAGGTCGTGTTCGGCTAGAGGGTGGACTTGGGTTTTACGTCCCAATCTGCGGAATGCGCCGGAGAACACGACGCGGTCGTAGTCGATATGGAAGTCGGTGCGCAAAGCATCGGCACCTTCTTGGGTGGAAGGCGTGACGGTTGGGATGATTTCGCCGTTTTTCGTGCGGAAACGTTGTGTGGAGAGTAGATTTTTCCAATTCATCTGCATGAAATTGCTCCTTGCGGGTTTTCAGACGAGCTGTGTAGGATGGACGGGATATTACTGCATTGCGGGACGGTTTGAAATCCCGATTGGCGTAGGGCGGCTGCTTGGATTGCGGGTCTGAACAGGACTTTGTTTTTCAGTTACAATACGCACTTATTATAATGATCGACAGTTTGAAGAGACGCGATGAAAGAACATAAGGCCCGGAAACGCTTCGGGCAGAATTTTTTGCAGGACACGCGGATTATTGCCGATATTGTCAACGCCGTGCGTCCGCAGGCGGATGATGTGGTGATTGAGATCGGGCCGGGCTTGGCGGCGATTACCGAGCCTTTGGCGAAGAAACTGAACTGCCTGCACGTTATCGAAATCGACCGCGACATCGTACGTCGTCTGAAAACGCTGCCGTTTGCGGATAAGCTCGTGATTCATGAAGGCGATGTATTGCAGTTTGATTTCAACAGCATCGCGGGCAAAAAGAAAATCGTCGGCAACCTGCCGTACAACATTTCCACGCCGCTTTTGTTCAAGCTGGCGGAAGTGGCGGACGATGTCGTCGATATGCACTTTATGCTGCAAAAAGAAGTGGTCGAACGTATGGTTGCCGCGCCGAAAAGCAACGACTATGGCCGCTTGGGCGTGATGCTGCAATATTTTTTCGATATGGAGCTGCTGATTGACGTGCCGCCCGAATCGTTCGACCCCGCGCCGAAAGTGGATTCGGCAGTGGTACGCATGATTCCGGTGAAACACCGCATCGGCAAGGCGGACGATTTCGAGCATTTCGCCAAACTGGTGAAACTCGCCTTCCACCAACGCCGCAAAACCATACGCAACAATTTAAAAGAGCTTGCCGGCGACGAAGATTTGCAGGCAGTCGGTATCAGTCCGCAAGACCGCGCCGAACACATCGCACCGGAGAAATATGTGGAACTGAGCAATTATCTCGTCCGTAAGGTTGTCTGAAAAATAGGGGATGGAATGCTTAAAAAATATCTTTGGGGCGGGGTAGTCATATTCATTGCAGGTACGGTGTTTGCCTTAGGCGGTATCGGCGGGAAGAAAGGTGATTTGCTGAGTAAGGCAAAGGCTGGTGATGCAGATGCACAATATATGCTGGCAGAGCAGTTGGAAATGACCACTGACCCTGTGAATCTCAAGAAGAGTGAGTTTTACTATTGGCTCAAGAAAGCTGCAAAAAACGGCAATGGTCAGGCACAGGATTTACTCCATGATATTGATGCCGAATATGATAGAAAGGCTTTGGAAGACGAACTTGCACCTAACGGTTCGCAAAAATTGATGGATGAAGTCGCCAAGCTGGAAAGGCAGAAACGGAAAAATTATCCGTCAATCAAGGAAAAATTGTTTAAAGCGGGGACGTTGGGAAATTTTTCGGCTCTGGTGAAAACCGCATGGCTATTTGGAAATCAGGATGCTGCGCGGGAATATGGCGTGCCTTTCCATCCTTTGAAAGCCTGTATTTTGTCGGTATATACCAATAATCGTTATGGTGATCTGAATAAGGATGCAATGGATGTATTGTGCAGCGGTATTTACTATGAACACAATGCGAAAAAAATAGATGGCTATGTTAAACGTATCGAAGATAAACCAGCCAAAATCTGGTCAATTTTAGAGAATGTAAAATAAACATGATTAAATTCAAAAATGTACATAAACATTTCAAAGATCTGCATGTCATCAACGGCGTCAATCTGGAAGTGAAGCAGGGTGAGGTGGTGGTGGTTTGCGGACCTTCGGGCAGCGGCAAATCGACGCTCATCCGTACCGTCAACCAGCTTGAAAGCATTGAGAGCGGCGAGATTTGGGTGGACGGTATCAATGTTGCCGATCCGCAGACGGATTTGAACAAGGTGCGTGAGGAAGTGGGTTTTGTGTTCCAAGGCTTCAATCTGTATCCGCATCTGACCGTATTGGAAAACATCATCCTTTCGCCGATGAAGGTGAAAAAACAAAGCCGCGAACAGGCTGAGGAAAAGGCGATGGAGCTGTTGGAACGCGTAGGCTTGGCGCATAAAAAAGATGCTTTCCCCAGCCAGCTTTCCGGCGGACAGCAGCAGCGCGTGGCGATTGCGCGCGGGCTGGCGATGGAGCCGCGTGTGATGTTGTTTGACGAACCGACTTCCGCGCTCGACCCGGAAATGGTCGGCGAGGTGTTGAAAGTGATGCAGGACTTGGCGGAAAGCGGCATGACCATGATGTGTGTCACGCATGAAATGGGCTTTGCGCGCGAAGTGGCAGACCGCATTATTTTCGTGGATAAAGGGCAGATTTTGGAAAACGAAACGCCTGAAGAGTTTTTTACCAATCCGAAACACGAACGCGCCAAACAGTTCTTGCAGCAAGTGATGACGCATTAACAGCTTGTCAAAAGGTCGTCTGAAAGACAGATTTGGGCTTTCAGACGACCTTTGGCGAATGCAACCGACATCTCTAAAGACAAGAGAATAAAACAATGAAAATGACAGACATTCTTCATAGGTATTATGGTGATTTTGATCTGATAAAGGAAAAATGGAATGAAGACTATGAAAGCATTTTGATTAAGACAAAGTATGATCAAAAATATAAAAGATGTCGTTTGGCAAAGAAAACACCCAAAAAAGAAGGCTACTTTACAGTCTTTTGGAAAAAAGACCAAGAGAACAAAAATATCCCTTATACCGATGAGGACTTGGGCGATGAACTGATTATTGTCGTGATAGACGGCTGTCATTGCGGTTTATTTATAATTCCCAAAGAGGTGGCTATCAGTAAAAAAATTCTCTCTACAAAGGATTGTAAAGGAAAGATGTCCATGCGATTTTATCCACCCTGGTGCACAAATTTAAATAAAACAGCCCAGAAAACACAAAAATGGCAAATGGATTATTTTAGAATAGATATAGACGGCAAAGAGGTCATTTCTCATTTTGCCGTAGCAAAGGAAAACCATGTATTTTGTTGACCGTACCGCCGTCGTGCTTAAGCCGACCGCCCGTTTTTTGAAATGGCTGAAATCCGCCGATGAAAATATGCCCGACCTGACCATCGAGCAAATCCGTGCCAACTGCTCCGTATTTCTCGTGCCGCAGTTTGACGAGCCGGAAGCCGTGATTGCCTATTTTGACGAACGCTACCAACAGATTTTCGAGGCGGAGTTGGCAGGCTGGGACATCGATAAAAGCAAGTGGCCGCAAGACATGAGCCTGAAGGCGTTTTGGGAATTTTTCGATACCGAAATCCACGATATGGTTTTGGACATGGAAGAAGCGGAATTGAGCATTACGCCCGTGTTTGACAATATGATGTAGGGCGATGCGCGCTTTTCAGACGACCTTGAAGCCGTCCCGTTCTTTAAAAGCCTTGTCCGTTTTGTTGCATTTTTCCGCAGTGGCCGTGTGCCTGATATGGTTTTACGGCTGGATGATGTGGTTCGGGCTGGCGGCGTTGGCGGGCAGTTTTGTCCACGCTTGGTGCGTGGTGAATTTGCGGACGGCGGGTGCGGTAAAGAAAATCGCCATCGACCGCCATGCGCGTGCTTCCGTATTTTGCGGAGACGGAGAAGGGCAGGGCGCGGTGTTGGACGGTGCGACGATGCTGACCCCTTACGCTTTGTTTTTGCAGTGGAACGCCGATGGCAAAACGATACGGCAATGCGTCACGCCCGATATGGCGGATAAGGAATCTTACCGTCGTCTGAAAGTTTGGGCGCGCTGGTGTCAGGCTCAGGATGCCGGGCATCCGCTTTAATTCGGTAAAGCAGTTTTCCGCCTTGTCCTTGTCAAATTAAACCCAATATAAAAACAGTTCATATAAGCAGCCGAAGCCGTCCCCATTATGCCGAAACGACGGTTTCAGACGACCTTTTGAAAAACGAAACACACATGAAAACATTACAAGACTGGCTCTCGCATTTGGAAACCGCCCACAGCGGCGGCTTAATCGACATGGGCTTGGAACGCACGGGCGAAGTGAAAAAACGCATGAAGCTCGAGCCGCAATGCCCCGTCGTCGTTGTTGCGGGAACAAACGGTAAAGGTTCGGTTTGCGCCTATCTGACGCAGATTTACAAACAGGCAGGCTTCAAAGTCGGTACGCTGACCAGCCCGCATTTATTGCGTTACAACGAACGCATCGCCGTCAACGCCGAGCCGGTTTCAGACGACCTCATCACCGTTTCCTTCGAGCGCATCGAAGCGGCGCGCGGCGAAATATCGCTGACTTATTTTGAATTCAATGCCTTGGCGGCGGTCGATATCTTCATACGCGAACAAGTCGATGTGATGATATTGGAAGTCGGCTTGGGCGGACGTTTGGACGCAGTCAATGTGTTCGACTGCGATTGCGCGGTGGTTACCAGCGTGGATTTGGACCATCAGGCGTTTTTGGGCGATACGGTCGAGCAGGTCGGCTTTGAAAAAGCAGGCGTGTTTCGTAGCGGCAAACCCGCAATCTGCGGGCAAAACCCCGCGCCCGAATCGTTGGTCGCACACGCTGAAGCCATAGGCGCGAAACTGCTGATGGTGCAGCGCGATTTCGATTTTTCCTCATTGGAAAACATCCAATGGAACTACCGCTTCCATCCGCAACATTCAGACGACCCCGCGCGCAACCGCAATTCCCTGCCGTTCCCCGCATTGCGCGGCGCATACCAGCTTTCCAACGCCGCCTGCGCGTTGACCGTGTTGGAATGTTTGAACGAAAAATTGCCGGTGGACATCGGCGCCATCAAGCGCGGATTGCTGCTGGTTGAAAACCCCGGACGCTTCCAAGTCCTACCCGGCCGCCCGCTGACCGTTTTGGATGTCGGACACAACCCCCACGCCGCCCGCGCCCTGCGCCGCAGCCTGATTAATTTGGCGTTTGCGCAAAAACGCACCGCCGTGTTCAGCATGCTGTCGGATAAAAACATAGACGGCGTGTTGGAAATCGTTAAAGACCAGTTTGACGAGTGGTATATCGCGCCTTTGGACGTGCCGCGCGGCATGACGGCGGAAGCCTTGCAGGCGAAACTGGAAGCACAAAATATCGAAAATATACAAACTTTTACCTCCGTTCGCGAGGCGTACCGCGCAGCTTTGGCTAAGGCGGGCGAAAATGATAGAATCGTTGTTTTCGGCTCATTTCATACCGTTGCCGACGTAATGGCGGCGTTGTAAAAGGAAATCTCCATGTCTGACAATAAGCAAAATGAAGTTCTGACCGGTTACGAACAGCTCAAACGCCGCAACCGCCGCCGCTTGGTTATGGCATCGGGGTTGGTGGCGGCATCGACCGTTTTATTGGGCGTCGCCCTGTCAACCGGACCGGAAAACAAGCCAGAAGAAAACGCCCAAACTACAACCATCCAACAGAATAATGCCAACGCAGAACCTGCCAACCTGGCGGATGCGACCGTGTTGGAGCCTTCTACCAAAGAAGATTTGGAAGCAGCGGCGGAAGCGGCTAAAAATGCCGATGCCGAAGTAGCGGACAAACCGCAGGAAACCGCCGCGCCGGAGCAAACTGCGCAAGCCGAGCCGCAACCCGATGCGCCGCAGGCCGCGCCCGAAGATGTAGGCCCACCTTTGGTGCTGATTAACGATACGCTGTCAGACAGCGACATCAAAGGTTTGGAAGAATCCGAGAAAATCCAAAAAGCCGAAGCCGCCAAACGCGAAGCAGCCGAGCGACGCGCGGAAGAGCGCCGCCGTAACCGTGAAGAGCAGCGTAAAGCGCAGCAGCTTCAAGCCCAAGAAGCAGCGGAACGCGAAGCCAATGCCGCAGCGCGTAAACGTGCGCTTCAAGCTGCTAAAGCCGAGAAGGCGGAACGTGCCGCCGCAGCCGAACGCAACAAGCTGGCACAGTTGGAAAAAGCCGAGAGAGCCGTTGCCGAACGTAAAGCATTAAAAGCCAAAGAAGAAGCGGCGGCGAAACACAAAGCGGCAGCGGAAAAAGCCAAAGAAGCCGTCACAGCATCCGCATCCGAACCTAAAGAAAGAATTCGGGTAGATGCTTCCAAATATGAAAAAATCGAAACAGCCGGCAAAAAAGCTTCCGCGGTAAGGGAAGCCGAAGCGAAAGTTGCCAAAGCCAAAACCGAGCAGACGGCCAAGGCAGAGAAAACCGCTACTGCCGAAAGGTCGTCTGAAAAGGCAAAAACCAAAACCGCCGAAGTCAAATCAGGTAAAAAAGCCGCCATTCAGGCAGGTTATGCTGAAAAAGAACGCGCCTTGAGCCTGCAACGCAAAATGAAAGCGGCAGGTATCGACTCCACCATTACCGAAGTGATGACGGATAAAGGCAAGGTTTACCGCGTCAAATCGGGCGCATACAAAAACGCCTACGACGCCGAACGCGACTTGAACAAACTGCGCGTACACGGCATTGCCGGACAGGTAACCAATGAATGATATTCCGTTAGCCGACATACTCGCCTTCGGCGTGATCGCGGCGTGTATCGTGATGTCGATGATACGCGGCGTCATTGCCGAAGCGGGTTCGCTGTTTGCGTGGGTGATTTCCTTTTTGTTGGCTAAAACGTTTGCCGTGCCGTTTTCGGAAGTGGCGTTCAAATCGATTCAACCGCGCGCCTTGGGCGTTGCCATTTCGTTTGTCGTGATTTTCTTTTTGGCGCGTTTTTTACAGCAGTTTTTGCGCACCATACTGACCAACGCAGCGTCATCGATGGGATTGGGCAGCATCAACAGAGTATTGGGCGGCGTGTTCGGCGCAGCCAAAGGCGTGTTGCTGGTCACTTTGGCGGTCATGGTCTGCGCCCACACCGATTTGCCGGAAACGGAAGATTGGCAAAGCTCGTACAGCATTCCTTATTTCCAATCATTGTCTGAAGTCATCATGCCTTATCTGCCCGGTCAGAAGGACAAGACGGAAGATAAGGCAGAATCGTAAATCCACCGGTTTCAGACGACCCCGATTGCATCGAAGGTCGTCTGAAACCGGTTTTTTCATGAGTTAAAAGTTCAGCAGCTTTATTTGCCGAACGCGCCGCTTGCAGTTTGCATCTCCGGCAGAGGAGTGGGCGGATTTAGAAGTATTTTATGATGAAATCGGATTGTGTTTCCGATGCCTTGTTTGGTCGATTTGATTCATCAATCAGTCATGGTCGGTATCTGATTTCAAACTGAACGGGCGAATGATTGTCAACAATTTGGGCAACGTTGTCCGATTTATTCTATAATTCTGTTTTCCAAGTTAACCTCGAATTCGGAGAAGACGATATGTGCGGTGTATTAGGTTTGGTCAGCCATGAGCCGGTAAACCAGCTTCTATACGACGGTTTGCAGATGTTGCAGCACAGGGGGCAGGATGCGGCGGGCATTGTGACGGCGGAAGGCAGCACGTTCCATATGCACAAAGGTAAAGGCATGGTGCGCGAAGTGTTCCGCACACGCAATATGCGCGATTTGATCGGCAACGCGGGCATCGCCCACGTCCGTTATCCTACGGCGGGCAACGCGGGCAGCAGCGCGGAAGCGCAGCCTTTCTACGTCAGCTCGCCTTTCGGCATCGTTTTGGCGCACAACGGCAACCTCACCAATACCGCCGAACTGTATGAAAACGTGTGCAACAAACACCTGCGCCACGTCAACACCAGCTCCGATTCCGAAGTCTTGCTCAACGTATTCGCGCACGAATTGCGCCGCGAAGTCTCTAAAAACGCCAATCCCCACCGGCTCAATATCGACAATATTTTCAACGCCGTTGCCGAAGTCCACCGCCTGGTGCGCGGCGCATACGGCGTGGTTGCCATGATTGCGGGCTACGGCATGCTCGCTTTCCGCGATCCTTACGGCATCCGCCCGCTGGTGTTGGGTTCGCAAACCGACGAGGCAGGCAGAAAATCCTATGCCGTCGCCTCCGAATCCGTTGCCTTCAATGCGCTTGCCTACGATTTGGAACGCGATATCCAGCCGGGCGAAGCGGTATTCGTCGGCTTTGACGGCACACTGCTTGCCCGTCAATGCAGCGACCGCGCCAAACTCAGCCCCTGCCTCTTCGAATACGTCTATTTTGCCCGTCCCGACTCCGTGATTGACGGCGTATCGGTTTACCAATCGCGTTTGGACATGGGCGTGTCCTTAGCGGAAAAAATCAAACGCGAGCTGCCCGTGGACGACATCGACGTCGTGATGCCCATTCCCGACACCAGCCGGCCCAGCGCGATGGAACTTGCCGTCCACCTCAAAAAACCTTACCGCGAAGGTTTGATTAAAAACCGCTATATCGGCCGCACCTTTATCATGCCCGGTCAGGCGACGCGCAAAAAATCCGTGCGCCAAAAACTCAGCCCGATGGAAACCGAGTTTGAAGGCAAAAGCGTATTGCTGGTGGACGACTCCATCGTGCGCGGGACGACCAGCCGCGAAATCGTCGAAATGGTACGCGCAGCGGGCGCGCGCAAAGTCTATATCGCCTCCGCCGCTCCCGAAGTACGCTATCCCAATGTGTACGGCATCGATATGCCCACGCGCGAAGAATTGATTGCTAACGGGCGCAGCGCGGCGGAAATTGCCGCCGAAATCGGCGCGGACGGCATCGTTTTCCAGAATTTGAGCGATTTGGAAGCCGTCGTCAAAGCACTCAATCCGAAAATCGAATCCTTCGATTCGTCCTGTTTCAACGGCATCTATCAAACCGGCGACATCGACCAAGCCTACCTCGACCGCCTGTCCGCCGAGAAATCCGGCTGCGGAGGCTTGAAAGTCCACCCGAGCAGGATGGAACACAGCATCAGCATCAGCGATACGGGTGACGAAGAATAAAACCGGTTTGAACGATTAAGGCAAAAGGTCGTCTGAAACGGGGTCATGTTTCAGACGACCTTTGTATAGTGGGTTAACTTTAAATCAGTACGGCGTTGCCTTGCCTTAGCTCAAAGAGAACGATTCTCTAGGGTGCTGAAGCACCAAGTGAATCGGTTCCGTACTATCTGTACTGTCTGCGGCTT
>CAUSOO010000070.1:0-11212 GCA_963533245.1 uncultured Neisseria sp. | reverse complement strand
AAACCAGTACGGCGTTGCCTCGCCTTGCCGTACTATCTGTACTGTCTGCGGCTTTGTCGCCTTGTCCTGATTTAAATTTAATCCACTATATGATGGCGTAACGGCCGTATTGGGGAATGCGAAGCGTGTTTCCTGAGTACGGCTTTTTTATATTTAAACTGCTTTTTGATTTGGATTTTTAATATAGTGAATTATTAAAAACTATCATATCGGTTTGTTGCATTGTTAAATAAAAATACCATATCTTGTGTTCTTATGATTTAATTCGCACCATATATTGTATTTATGAGTGGCAAGTCATGACAGCGCTGAAATTCACAATCGAGCAAATTGTATGGCAGGAAGTACCGGGCGAAGTGTCGCTGGCGTTTCTGTTTTCCGGCTGCCCGCTGCGCTGTAAAGGCTGCCACAGTGCCGATGCGTGGAAAGAGGGTGTCGGCACGGAATTGACCGAGGATTATTTGAGAGGTCGTCTGAAACGCTATCGCGGGCTGATTAGCTGCGTGTTGTTTATGGGCGGGGAATGGCAGCCGGAAGCCTTGCAGAAAATGTTGGGCATCGTGACGCAGGCGGGTTTGAAAGCCTGTTTGTACACCGGTTTGGAACGTGAGGAGCTGGAAGCGGTTTCAGACGGCATCCTGCCTTATCTGACGTATCTGAAAACCGGCCGCTGGCAGATGGAGCTGGGCGGCTTGGACAGCCCGACAACCAATCAGAAATTTATCGATTTGCGTACGGGCGAGGTGTTGAACCGCTTGTTTGTCAAAGACAAACCCGCGCCCAAAATCATCCCGATTACAACCCAGCCGCAGGCGGTCGCTTTTCAGACGGCCTGAGGCTTTTTATCCAACCCACACAGGAGGACTTAACATGATTCGGCTGCATCCCGAACAGTTAAACGGCAAACTGCAATTCATGCACGACTACATCAGCGCACAAAACGCGGCGGACGGCTCGAAAATGGACGCCAATGCCAACGTTACCCAGAAAAACATCGCCACGATGGAAGCGGAAATCATGAAAGACTTTTTCGTGCAGATTAACCGCGCCCAAGTGTCGCGCAAAATTGCCGAAATTTTCGACCAATCCGTGGCCGACGAATACATCCGCCAGATTGAGGCGCACGAGATTTATGTGCACGACGAAACCAGCCTCAAGCCTTATTGTGTGTCGGTCACGCTGTATCCCTTCCTGCTCGACGGCTTAAGCAAACTCGGCGGCGAATCTAAGGCGCCGCAACATCTGGCTTCGTTTTGCGGTTCGTTTATCAACCTTGTGTTTGCCATCAGCGCGCAGTTTGCCGGCGCGGTGGCGACAGTGGAGTTTCTGACTTATTTCGACTACTTCGCCCGCAAAGACTACGGTGATGATTATTTGGAAACCCACGGCAAAGAAATCGCCAACCATATGCAGCAGGTGGTGTACAGCATCAACCAGCCCGCTGCCGCGCGCGGTTATCAGAGTGTATTCTGGAATATTTCCGTTTACGATCAATACTATTTCGATGCGATGTTCGGTGATTTCGTCTTCCCCGATTTCAGCAAACCGGTGTGGGCGAGCGTGGCGAAGCTGCAAAACTTCTTCCTCAAATGGTTCAATCAGGAACGCACCAAAGCCGTTTTGACTTTCCCCGTTGTGACCGCGGCGATGCTGACCGACGGCGGCAAATGCAAAGACACCGTGTTCGCCGATGAAATGGCGAAAGAGTTGGCGGAAGGCAATTCTTTCTTCGTTTATCTTTCCGACAATCCCGACTCGTTGGCTTCCTGCTGCCGCCTGCGTAATGCCATTGAAGACCGCACCTTCAGTTACACACTCGGCGCGGGCGGCGTGGCGACCGGTTCTATCAATGTCATCACCATCAACATGAACCGACTGGAACAAGACGGGCGCGACCTTGCTGCCGAAGTCGCCAAAATCCACAAATACCAATACGCCTACCGCAAACTGATGGAAGAATACCAAGCCGCCGGAATGCTGCCTGTTTACGATGCAGGTTTCATCACGCTGGACAAACAGTTCCTCACCATCGGCATCAACGGCATGGCGGAAGCCGCCGAATCGCAAGGCATCAAAGTCGGCTACAACGACGATTACATCCACTTCGTCCAAGGCCGTCTGAAAACCATATTCGAAGCCAACCAAGCCGCCAGCAAACACTATGGCGTGAAGTTCAACACCGAGTTCGTTCCCGCCGAAAACCTCGGCGTGAAAAACGCCAAATGGGACAAAGCCGACGGCTACAAAGTCAGCCGCGAATGCTACAACTCCTATTTCTACGTCGTCGAAGACGAAGAAATCAACGCGCTCGACAAATTCCTGCTGCACGGCAAAGAACTGGTGGACTGGCTCGACGGCGGCTCCGCGCTGCACCTGAACCTCGACGAAGCCCTGCCCGAATCCGGCTACCGCTCGCTCTTGGACATCGCCGCACAAACCGGCTGCAACTACTTCTGCGTGAACGTGCGCATCACCATCTGCAACGAATGCGGCCATATCGATAAACGCACCCTGCACGCCTGTTCCGCCTGCGGTTCGCACGACATAGACTACGGCACCCGCGTCATCGGCTATTTGAAGCGTGTATCCGCCTTCTCAAGCGGACGGCGCAAAGAACACGCGCTACGGCATTACCACCGCAAAGCGGCTTGATGGTATTGAATAGATAAAGGTCGTCTGAAAACCGGTTTTGGGTTTTCAGACGACCTTTTGGGTTTTGTCTAGGACTTTATAAAGGATGGACGAGTTTAAACTGCGGTATTTATAGTGGATTAAATTTAAATCAGGACAAGGCGACGAAGCCGCAGACAGTACAGATAGTACGGCAAGGCGAGGCAACGCCGTACTGGTTTAAAGTTAATCCACTATAGAAAGTTTAAACTCAATTAGCCTATGAAGAAGCCGAGAATAAGAAAAACGACCGATACGCTGTACCGATCGTTTTTTACGAATACCTGCTAAATTAGAACCAAGCTTTGATCAAAGCGGCAGTACCTGCGATACCGCCAATCAAGCCGACTGCATTGGCTGCGGTACCCATTGCGCCGTTGACTTGGTCACGTTTGTCTTGGCGTTTTTCACGTTCCAATGCCAACTCTTCTGAAACATTGGTACGTTGACGGCGGTGTTGTTCCAGCTCGGCACGGGAGAGTTGTGCAGATTCGCGGTTGCGGCCTGCTTTGATGGCTGCGGAATCGCTACCGATAGCCAAATCGCCTACGGAGCCTCCGGGCGCAGAGCAACCGGTGATAACGAAAGAAGTCAGGAGCAGGGCTGCGATTTTATTTTTCATGATGTTACCTGTTTGAAATATAAGTATTAGGAATCCAATAATCCGTAAGGACCGGTGATCAGTGAAGGATGTAGATGCGGTTATTGCGGTTGGCGCGGTTGATAGCGTCGGCTTCATCCATCATTTCTTGACGGCGCTCGCGGCGGCGCTCTGCACGCTCTGCACGTTCGTCAGCTTGAACGCGACGGGAGTCGGCACGCATGGTGGCTTCTTGTTCATAGGATGGTGAGTAGTGCATATGGCCGTAAGTACAGCCGGTAAGCGCACCAATCAGAGCAGTCAGTAAAATAGCTTGTTTTAACATAGGTAATAATCTCAGATGAAAAGAAGGGCTGGTAAAAAATTTTCTGTATATTATTTTAATCTTATGGAATTTACAAGTTAAAACTTCTGTCGTAATTCAAAAAAGTATGTTAACGAATGTTTTGGAATTTATTTCATATATGAAAGAAACAAATCAAATCGTTTTTTGCAATGAACTGTATGACAATATTGGGTTTTATGGAAGTTCCTCGATAAATTATTACTTGGAAAACTTATTTAAATCTTACGAAAAACGAATTTCAGAGATTAAATGAGAAATACTTAGGTTTGCTGCTGAAACAACGAAAAAGATGGCTGCTATTTTAGAATATTATGATAATAGAAATTTTCCTGCCGTTTTGTCAGCATGTCTTTAGAGTCATCAATCAAAATTTTGGGATAAGTCAAACTAAGCAGGAAAATTCTGGTCTGAACGGTTGTTTTCTCTGAATTATGGGAAACATTCAATCTTATTTATATTAAGATTCGGTTTATTGTAAACAGGCGAATTGTGTCATGAGCGAACATTTGGAAGAGCAGGCTCTGGGCTTGGGTATTGATTTGGGTTTCCACGACATCGGTGGAATGTATCATGCGACCAAGCCCGAGGTTTTGGAAGGGATTATTAAGGCTTTGCAGCAGGACGGTTTTTCAGACGACCTTTATACGGATACTTTGGTCGCGCATGAAAACGGTCGGGAATCTTTACAACTGCCTGCTGAGTTTCATGGTGCGGCTGAAGTTTGCTTGGAAGACGAAGCGGGCGGACGGCAGGTTTTGGCGTTGAATCATGGCGAAGAAGGCGCGCTTTGGGTGGCGCTGCCGGCTTTGGCTTGCGGCTATTACACTTTGTCTGCGGAAGTGGAAGGCAGCGTTCGCAAGGTGCGGCTGGTGGTTGCGCCGCAGTCGGTTTATCAGCCGAAAATGCTGGAACACGGTTTGCGCATGAACGGGCTGACGACGCATTTGTACAGCCTGCGTTCGCAACGGAACTGGGGCATCGGGGATTTTACCGATTTGCTGGATTTGATGGCGTTTGCGGCGGATAAGCAACTGGATTTCGTCGGCATCAATCCGCTGCATGCGCTTTTCAGCGCCAAGCCTGCTTTTGCCAGCCCGTACAGCCCGTCTTCGCGCGAATGGCTCAATCCGATTTATCTGGATGTGGAGAAGGTCGGCGCGTTCTCCTATAACGAAAAGCTGAAAAACTGGCTCAAGCAGCCGAATATCTGCCAGCGCATTGCGGCGTTGCGGATTACGGAAACCGTCGCTTATACGGCGGTTTGGGCGTTCAAGCGCGATGCTTTGCGGAGGGTATTTGATGCGTTTGAAAACGACGGATGCGAAGCCGCCAAACAAGAGCGGACGGCATTTGACGCCTTTGTCGAAGAACGCGGAGAGGCTTTGGAAGGCTTCGGTTTGTTTGAGGCATTAGACCAGTATTACAACCGCTCCGGCGAAGTGGGTTGGCTGTCTTGGCCGTCGGAGTTTCATGATCCGCATGGCGAGGCGGTTCAAAGATTTGCACAGGGTCATCGGCACGAAATCCGTTTTTATATGTGGCTGCAATGGCTTTGCGCGGAGCAGTTGCGCGAAGTGAACGAGGCGGCTGCGGCGCGCAGCGTGAAGCTGGGGATTTACGGCGATTTGGCGGTCGGCGTAGCACGCGGCAGCGCGGACACTTGGCTTAATCGCGCCGATTACTGCATGGATATGGCGGTCGGTGCGCCGCCCGATCCATTCAGCCCGACGGGGCAAAACTGGGATTTGCCGCCGCTCAATCCGATGATGTTGAAGCACACGGGCTATGAGAAGTTCGTCCGCCTTTTGCGTGAAAATATGCGGCTTTACGGCATCTTGCGCATCGATCATGTGATGGCTTTGTGCCGTCTGTGGTGGGTTGCGGGCAAGACGGCGGACTTTGGCGCGTATGTGCATTACGACGCAGATGTGATGTTTGCCATCCTGGCTTTGGAAAGCCGGCGGAATCGATGCGTGGTCATTGGCGAGGATTTGGGGACAGTACCAGACCAAGCGCGTTATTTGCTGAACCGTTATCAGGTGTTTTCTTATAAGGTCGTGTATTTCAGCAAAGGCTGGCACGGCTTTGAATTGCCCGAAGAATATCCCGAACAGGCGATTACGGTGGTCAGTACGCACGATGTCGCGCCCTTGGCGGGCTATTGGACGAGCAAGGATTTGGATTTGATGTTCCGCTTGGGTACGATTCCCGATGCGGAAACTTTTCAGACGACCTTGGAAGCGCGCGAACACGATAAGGCGGATTTGTTCGATAAGTTGAAACACGCAGGCTGCCTGCCTGCCGACGCCGAGATGTCCTCTGAAATTGACGAAACGCTGTTAACCGCCTTGCACCGGTATGCCGCCATGAGCCGCAGCAAACTGTATGCAGTGCAACTGGAAAACCTGCTGGGCATGAGCGATAACCTGAATGTGCCGGGCGTTTCCGAGGGTTATCCCAACTGGGCGCGCAAAATGCCCGTCGCGCTTGAAGATTTTCCCCACAACCGCCTGATGGGCGGCCAACTTGCCATGATTGGAGAGGTACGCATGAAGAAAAACAGCCGGATGAAGCCTTATCACGAGCTTGACCAAGTCGAACGCGACACGGTTGAAAGCCTGTTTCTTGCCACCCACAGCGATTTGTTCGCCTATTTGGGACGACACCGCCTTGCCGAAGGTGACGAGGTCGTGCGGACCCTGATTCCGAACGCTTGGGGCGTGGATATTGTCAACCGTGAAAGCGGCGAGGTGATTACGTCGTCTGAAAAAGTCGATGAACGCGGATTCTTTGTTGCCGTGTTGCCCGAAGGTGCGCCCGATTATGCGTTGAACGTCCGTTATGCCGAAGATGCCGAGTCTGTGCGCGAAGAAGACCCTTACCGCTTCGGCTCCGCCTTAAAAGACATGGATTCTTGGTTGCTGGCGGAAGGCAAACACCTGCGTCCGTATGAAACTTTGGGCGCGCATTTTGCCGAAGTGGACGGCGTGAAAGGCGTCAGCTTTGCCGTATGGGCGCCGAACGCGCAGCGCGTGTCCGTCATCGGCGAATTCAACCACTGGGACGGCCGCCGCCACGTCATGCGTTTCCACCGCGACAACGGCATTTGGGACATCTTCATCCCCGCCGTCAAGCTCAACGCCCTCTACAAATTTGAAATCCGCGATGCCAACGGCGATGTGCGGCAAAAAACCGACCCGTATGCCTTCGGCGCAGAGTTGCGTCCGAATACGGCGTCTGTCGTGCGCGGTTTGCCGGAAAAAGTGGATACACCCGACTTCCGCGCCCGCGCCAACGCCATTGACGCACCCATCAGTATTTATGAAGTGCATTTAGGTTCGTGGAAACGCAATCCCGAAAACAACTTCTGGCTGACTTACGAACAGCTCGCCAAAGAATTGGTCGCATACGTCAAAGACATGGGCTTCACCCATATCGAATTCCTGCCCGTTTCCGAATACCCGTTTGACGGCTCATGGGGCTATCAGGCGACCGGATTGTATGCGCCGACCAGCCGTTTCGGTTCGCCCGACGAATTGCGCGCCCTGATTAAAGCCGCCCACGACGAAGGCATCGGCGTCATCCTCGACTGGGTGGTCGGACACTTCCCGACCGACGACCACGGGCTTGCCAAGTTTGACGGCACCGCGCTGTACGAACACGCCGACCCGCGCGAAGGCTACCATCAAGACTGGAATACCCTGATTTACAACTTCGGCAGGAACGAAGTCAAAAATTTCCTGCAAGGTAATGCCCTGTATTGGATAGAGCGTTTCGGTTTCGACGGCATCCGCGTGGACGCAGTCGCCTCCATGATTTACCGCAACTACTCGCGCAAAGACGGCGAATGGATACCCAACCAATACGGCGGCCATGAAAACCTCGAGGCCATCGCCTTCCTGCGCGATACCAACACCATGCTGAAAGAGGTTGTCCCCTCCGCCACCGAAATCGCCGAAGAATCCACCTCGTTCGCCAACGTAACCCGCCAAGAAGGCTTGAACTTCAGTTACAAATGGAACATGGGCTGGATGAACGACACCTTGCGCTACATGATGGAAGACCCCATCAACCGCAAATACCACCACAACAAAATGACCTTCGGCATGATGTACCAATACAGCGAAAACTTCGTCCTGCCGCTCTCGCACGACGAAGTCGTCCACGGTAAACGCTCGCTGCTCGGACGGATGCCCGGCGACTGCTGGCAGCAATTTGCCAACCTGCGCGCCTACTACGGCTTCATGTACGGCTTCCCCGGCAAAAAACTCCTGTTTATGGGCAACGAGTTCGCGCAAGGCAGAGAGTGGAACTACAACGAAGGACTGGATTGGTTCCTGCTCGACCAAGAAGGCGGCTGGCACAAAGGCGTACAAAATTTTGTGCGCGATTTGAACCGCGTCTATAAAGACACCGCGCCGCTTTACCAGCTCGATCAATGGCCGGAAGGCTTCGAATGGCTGGTCGCCGACGACGGCAACAATTCCGTCTTCGTCTTCGAACGCCGCGACCGCGAAGGCAACCGCGTCATCGTCATCAGCAACTTCACGCCCGTCGTCCACGACAGCTACCGCTTCGGCGTGAACGAAGCCGGCGAATACCGCGAAATCCTCAATTCAGACGACCCCGGTTACAACGGCAGCGGCGTATCCGCCGGACAAACCCTGCAAACCAAAGAAATCTGGTCGCACGGCAGACCCAACTCGCTCGCTGTCAAAGTACCGCCGCTGGCAACGGTTTATCTCTACAAAGCCGCCGAGCCCAGGGCAACGGAGGAAGCCGAGCAGGCAGAAGGCGAAGCGTAAGCTTGAACTGAACTTGGTTTTGAATGCAGAAAGACAGCTTCAAACCAACCGCTTTGCCTGTTTCAGACGACCTTTTGAGATGAAGGGGTCGTCTGAAATTTTTTGGGGGGAACGAATAAGGTTTCGTCCTGATATTTTCATTTATAGTGGATTAACTTTAAACCAGTACGGCGTTGCCTTGCCTTAGCTCAAAGAGAACGATTCTCTAAGGTGCTGAAGCACCAAGTGAATCGGTTCCGTACTATCTGTACTGTCTGCGGCTTCGTCGCCTTGTCCTGATTTAAATTTAATCCACT
Source organism: uncultured Neisseria sp. (assembly GCA_963533245.1). Classification (GTDB taxonomy): domain Bacteria; phylum Pseudomonadota; class Gammaproteobacteria; order Burkholderiales; family Neisseriaceae; genus Neisseria. The sequence continues at coordinate 2,494 of CAUSOO010000070.1, read as the reverse complement.
ATAAATTTAATCCACTATATGTTTGTTCGCCTGTTTTTACTCGGACAAGAATGGCGGCAAACCGTCAGGCTTGCAGTTCAACGATGCAGGGTTTTAAGGATATTGGTTTATATTGATGCTTCCTTCAAATCGTCTGAAACCGTTTTTTCAGACGACCCATATCCTCTTAAAACAAATTTAACTATCGGATTTTAATGATGATTGGAAGATGACTTGCATTGAAGGCGGGGGCGGTTTGTTATATAGTGAAATAAAAAAACAGACCGGATGATTGAGTCGGGGCGTTTTGCGTGCTTGATATAGTGGATTAACTTTAAACCAGTACGGCGTTGCCTCGCCTTGCCGTACTATCTGTACTGTCTGCGGCTTCGTCGCCTTGTCCTGATTTAAATTTAATCCACTATAAAATAACGGTTGGTTGGCATTTGTATCGGCTCGGCTTGGGATGGGGCGTTGGTTTGCAACAGTAGCGTCTGAAGGCGGTCTGATATTCCAGAAGATTTTTGTTTCATTTGAGTCTTGGATATTTGTCCTATGACAACAATACAGGCAGATGAGGTGAAGATAATGAACGGTGTAACCAGTGCGCAATTTATTTCCGCAGGCATTCATTTTTATCCCAGATGCGGCTACAAGCGGCTGTCCGAGCAGGCGATCGCGGAGCATTTGAATTCGAATTTGGAAACGTTCAACAGGATGTTTGCCGATAAAGACGAATTTGTGAAGGCGATGTTGATTGAGTACAGCAATCGGGCTTTGGGGCGGGTGTCGTTCGATTTTGCCCAAAATATCGAAGATACGGAGCGGCTGTATCAGATTGTCTGGCGGCTGGCGGTAACGATACGCGAGCATTTGGCGTGGATACACAGGATGCTGCTGGACAGCGAAGAAGGCGTGGATTTGATTACCAAGGCTTTGAAAAAGCAGCATAAGATGCTTGCCTGCGGGATGATTCAGCATATTAAGGCGTGCAACGGCAGGGAAGATGTGCCGGAACTGGCTCTGTTTAATCAGTTTGAGTTTCTCAACGGCGCGGTCATCTCGCCGATGATTATGAACACGCGCTACCGTATGTTGGGGATACTGACCGACGAGATGAACGGGCGGCATGAGGATTTGCTGACCGATTCGTCCATCCATCAAAGGATAGATTGGGCGTTTGCCGCGCTGTTTCCGCAATACCGCTCTAAGGCGCGTCCGTTTTGACGATTAAGGTGTAACGCAACATGAAAAAAGCTGTTATTGCTTCTCTTGCCGTCGCGCTGGCTGCGGGCGGCGTGTGGTATGTCCTTCAAAACCAAAAAGAAACCCTGCCGACATGGATTGCGCAATCCAACGGGCGGCTGGAGCTGAACCGCATCGATGTCTCCAGCCTGTATCCGGGGCGGGTGAAGGCGGTACTGGTGGAAGAGGGCGCGGACGTGAAAGAGGGCGATATTCTGGCGGAACTGTCGTCTGAAACCAGCAACAGCCGTTTGGAAGAAGCGCGGGCGGCAGAATTGCGGCAAGAAGAGGCGGTCGGGCGCGCCAAAGCCGCCGAAGCGCAGATGAAGCAGACGGTTGCGCGCGCGCAGGCGAATGTGGACGCGAACAGGCAGCAGCTGCGCGTGGCGAAAATGGAGCTGGACAATGCGCGCAAATTGCTTGCCGACCAGCTGGTGTCGCAATCGGAAGTTACCAAGCGTCAGGCGGATTATGAACGCGCTGTCGCGGCAGTCAAAGCGGCAGAAGCGGCGCGGGACGAAGCGCGGGCGACGGTGGCGCAAAGTGCCGCCGCACAAGCGGAAGCGCGCGCCGGTGTGGAACAGGCGAGGGCGGCAGTCAAATCGGCCACATCCGCCAATGATGATATGAATATCCGCGCGCCGATAACCGGCAGGGTGGAATACACCATTGCGGAAGCAGGCAACGTGGTCGCGGCGGGTTCGAAAGTGGTCAGCCTGCTTGATCCTGCCGATGTTTCGATGAATATTTTCCTGCCGACCGACAGCATGAGCCGTCTGAAAGTCAATGATGATGCGCGTATCCGTTTGGACGGCATTGACGCGGTGTTCCCCGCCAAAATCAAATTTATCGCGACGGACGCCCAGTTTACGCCCAAGTCGGTGGAAACGGTCGATGAACGTGCGAAGCTGATGTTTAAAGTGAAATTGCAAGTGCCGCGCGAAACGGCGGTGAAATACAACCGCCTGCTGAAAGGCGGGCTGACGGGCAATGGTTTCGTAAAAACCGACGCTAAGGCGGCTTGGCCTGCCGAGTTGGCGGTGAGGTTGCCGAATTAATAACACTCAAATTCGGACGGCCTCAAGTTAAAACAAAGGGTTATGGCTAAAAGAGGTCGTCTGAAAACGGGATTTTGCTTTTCAGACGACCTCTTTCCATTCAAACATCACCACTATATAGTGGATTAAATTTAAATCAGGACAAGGCGACGAAGCCTCAGACAGTACAGATAGTACGGAACCGATTCACTTGGTGCTTCAGCACCTTAGAG
>CAUSOO010000069.1:0-11428 GCA_963533245.1 uncultured Neisseria sp. | reverse complement strand
AAGCCGTAGGAAGGTTTGACTTCGATTTGCGCCTGTACGCCGGTGCTTTGTTCTTGTGCGGAAACGGACAGCAAGCCGTCGGCGTCAACTTGGAAGGTGACGCGGATGCGCGCCGCGCCTGCGGTCATGGGCGGAATGCCGCGTAAGGTAAACTTGGCAAGGCTGCGGCAGTCGGAAACGAGTTCGCGCTCGCCTTGTACGACGTGTATCGTCATGGCGGTTTGACCGTCTTTGAAGGTGGTAAAGTCCTGCGCGCGCGCGGTGGGGATGGTGGAGTTGCGCGGAATGATTTTTTCGGCGAGGCCGCCGTAGGTTTCCAAACCGAGCGACAAGGGGGTAACGTCCAGCAGCAGCCATTCGCCGTCGGTTTTGTTACCGGCAAGGACGTTCGCCTGTATGGCGGCGCCGAGCGCGACGACTTCGTCGGGGTTGAGGTTGTTCAGCGGGGTTTGTCCGAAGAAGGTAGCGACCGCTTGTTGGACGTGCAGCATACGGGTGGAGCCGCCGACCATAATCACGCCTTTGATGTCGGCTTTGGTCACGCCCGCATCTTTCAGGGCTTGTTTGACCGGCTCTATGGTTTTTTGCACCAGATTTTGCGTCAGATGGTGAAATTCTTGGCGGGTAATGACGGTATGGATTTTGCGGCCGTCTGAAAGCGTGGCTTCAACGACGGCTTCGGTTTGGCCGGTCAGTTGTTCTTTGGCGGCGCGGACAAGCGAAAGCAGAAGCTGGCTGTCACGCTCGTTGAGTTTGGAAAGGTCGTTTTGTTCGAGCAGGTGGCAGAACAGGCGGTGGTCGAAATCGTCGCCACCCAATGCGCTGTTGCCGCCGGTGGCTTTGACTTCAAACAGCCCTTTGGTCAGTTGCAATACGGATACGTCGAACGTACCGCCGCCCAAGTCGTAAACGACAAACGTGCCTTCCGAGGCGTTGTCCAGCCCGTAGGCAATCGCGGCGGCGGTCGGCTCGTTGAGCAGGCGCAATACGTTCAAGCCCGCCAAGCGCGCGGCGTCTTTGGTGGCTTGGCGTTGGGCATCGTCGAAATAGGCGGGAACGGTAATGACGGCGCCGACCAAATCGCCGCCTAAAGTTTCTTCGGCACGCGATTTGAGGGCTTTGAGGATTTCAGACGACACTTCGATAGGCGTTTTGGCACCTTGGCGGGTGTTCAGCTCGACCACGCGCTCGTTGGGCGTGAACCGGTAGGGCAGGTATTGCGCGTCCTGCGCGAGGTCGGCAAGCGTGCGGCCAATCAGGCGTTTGGCGGAGCTGATAGTGTTCAGCGGGTCGGTTTTTTGGGCGGCAAGGGCGGCTTTGCCGACTTCGACGGCATCGCCTTCGCAGTAGCGGACGACAGAGGGCAGGGTGGTGCGCCCGTCCATATCGGTCAGACAAACCGGGCTGCCGCTGCGGACGGTGGCAACCAGGCTGTTGGTCGTACCCAAGTCGATGCCGACGGCGAGGCGGTGTTGATGCGGAGCGGCGGACATGCCGGGTTCGGAAATCTGCAAAAGAGCCATGATTGTGTGCCTTTTGATGCTGTATTTATTAGGATAGGTCGGTATTTTAACAGATTTCGGGCGGATAGTTGAGTGGTTTGGTAGGGAATTGACTGTGGTTAGAGGATTTGCATTTTTATAGTGGATTAACTTTAAACCAGTACAGCGTTACCTCGCCTTGCCGTACTATCTGTACTGTCTGCGGCTTCGTCGCCTTGTCCTGATTTAAATTTAATCCACTATAGATAAAAACAAAGCCGACCGGATTGCTTTTTCAGGTCGGCTTTGTGTCTAAACATGGATGCCGTCGATTTCGGCGTACCGTTTTACTTTTTCTTCCTCGCTTAAAAATGAGGCTTTGAACGAGTTTTTGCACAAGGTGCGGATGTCTGCTTCATTCAAATCCAATGCGTCGGCAAGTTCGATGAAATTTTGGTTGAGGTAGCCGCCGAAGTAGGCGGGGTCGTCTGAATTGACGGTAACCAATACGCCGCGCTCAAGCATACGGCGCAGGTTGTGCCGGGACAGGTCGCCGACGACTTTGAGTTTGAGGTTGCTCAATGGGCAGACGGTCAGGGGCATTTGCTCGGCAACCAGGCGCTGCATAAGGGTTTCGTCTTCTTCGGAACGCACGCCGTGGTCGATGCGGACGACTTTCAGCAAATCCAGTGCTTCCCAAACGTATTCGGGCGGGCCTTCTTCGCCGGCATGGGCGACAGCGGGAAAACCTTGCGCGCGGGCTTGGGCGAAGACGCGCTCGAATTTCGAGGGCGGGTTGCCGAGTTCGCCCGAATCCAGTCCGATGCCGTCGATATGTCGTCTGAAAGGCTGCGCTTGGGCAAGCGTTTCAAACGCGGATTCTTCGCTCAAATGCCGCAGGAAACACATAATCAGCCTGCTGGAAATGCACCATTTTTCCTGCGCTTCCAGACGGGCGCGGGTAATGCCGTTGATGACGGTTTCAAACGGTACGCCGCGCGCGGTATGGGTTTGCGGGTCGAAGAAGATTTCGGTGTGGGCGACGTTGTCCTCGCGGCAACGGGCGAAATAGGCGGTGGTCAGGTCGTAAAAATCCTGTTCGTGGAGCAAGACCGCCGCCGCTGCGTAGTAAATATCGAGGAAGGATTGCAGGTTGTGAAAATCGTAAGCGTGGCGAACGGCGTCCACATCCGCATAGGGAATGGAAACGCCGTTGCGCCCGGCGATGGCGAACATCAATTCCGGCTCGAACGTGCCTTCGATATGGACGTGCAATTCGGCTTTAGGCAGGGGGCGGATTAAGGTGTGTACGGTCATGGGCGGCATCCGCTCGGTCAATAGTGGCGGCGGCGGAAGTAGAACATTCCTTCGCTGTCGAGTTCGAGGATGTAGCGGCCGTTTTGAACGGCAGCATAACCGCTTTTGCCTGCCTGATAGGGTTGCAGGGCGGCGTGGGAGAGGAGATAGCCGGTTAGTTTGCCGCCGTCTTCGGCGATGTTGCCGACCAGTTTGGCAAACAAGGCATGGCATTTGCCGTTTTCAGTCCAGCCCAAAGGCTCGCCTTTGTTGCCGGTTTCCATACATTTGCCGCTGATGACTTCCAAATCGTTGGGGTGGTTGCCGATCAGTTGGATGACGTTTTGTTCGGACAAGCCGTTAATCGGATAGCTGATTTGTTTTTTGCCGTCGTTGGTTTTGCCTTCGCTGCTTTGTCCTAAATCCAAGCCTGCGATGGCGTTGTTGTCGATGTATTTGACTTTAAACGCGGGCTTTGGCGCGGCTTCGGCGGCATTTTGGGCGGGCTCGGCAGGAGCTTCGGATTTGCCGCAGGCGGCAAGCAGGAGGGCGGATAAGAGAATCGGAAAGGCTTTCATCGGATATTCCTTGTTTTAAACAGGAAAAGGTCGTCTGAAAATAGCGGGCTGCTTTTTCAGACGACCTTTTGAGATTTACTTCAATGGGCGGATGCCGACGGCGTCGCGTACTTGGTCCAGCAGTTCGCGTGCTTCTTTGCGCGCTTTGGCTGCGCCTGCCTGCAGGATGTCTTCGATTTGCGAAGGATTGGCGGTCAGCGCGTTGTAGCGTTCGCGCGGTTCTGCCAGCTCGGCGTTGATTTTGGCGGCCAAGAGTTTTTTGGCTTCGCCCCATGCCAAGCCTTCGGCAAGCATTTGTGTGAATGCTGCGGTTTCAGACGGCGTGGAAAAGGCTTTGTAGATTTCAAACAGAGGGCTTTCGTCGGGCTGTTTCGGCTCGCCCGGCTCTTTCATGTTGGTGATGATTTTGTTGACCGATTTTTGGGTTTTCTTGTCGTTTTCCCAAAGCGGAATGGTGTTGCCGTAGGATTTGGACATTTTGCGTCCGTCCAAGCCGACCAAGAGTTCGACGTTTTCGTCGATTTTCACTTCGGGCAGGGTGAAGACTTCTTTGAAGCGGTGGTTGAAGCGGCCGGCGATGTCGCGCGCCATTTCGACGTGTTGGATTTGGTCGCGGCCGACGGGTACTTCGTTGGCGTTGAACATGAGAATGTCGGCGGTCATCAGGATGGGGTAGCTGTACAGACCCATTTCTACGCCGTGGTCGGGGTCTTCCTGATTGTTTTCGGCGTTTGCCTGCACGGCGGCTTTGTAGGCGTGGGCGCGGTTCATCAGACCTTTGGCGGTAATGCAGGTCAGAATCCAGTTCAATTCCATCACTTCGGGAATGTCGCTTTGGCGGTAGAAGGTGGTGCGTTCGGGGTCGAGTCCGCAGGCAAGCCAAGTGGCAGCAACGGCCTGGGTGGACTGGTGGATCATCTCCGGCTCGTGGCATTTGATGATGCCGTGGTAGTCGGCGAGGAAGAGGAAGGATTCGGTATCGGGGTTTTGCGCCGCGCGGACGGCAGGGCGGATGGCGCCGACGTAGTTGCCCAGATGCGGGATGCCGGTGGTGGTTACGCCGGTGAGGACGCGTTTCTTGCTCATGGGGATATCCTTAAATGGCTCAAGGTCGTCTGAAAATGAAATAGGGATGGATTATACCTGATTCTGATGCGTTTCAACTTTACGGAAATCGGCGGTTTCAGGCAGGAGTCTCAACACAACGGATGGGTAAAACCGTCAAGTCAGTTGCGTGAAATAATAAAAACGGATGATTTGTTTATGGCGGAGTTTCAAATATATCCGTTCTGCTGCGCATCGCGGTTGAAACGGAATTTATAAAACCCTACCAGCTGTCGCGCTTCATGCGGTCGAGTTGGCGGCGGTCGCGTTTGGTCGGCCTGCCGTCGGGATACGCCGCGCTGATGCGGCTTGCTTGGTCGAGCTGTTTTTGCGCTTCGCGTTCGGCAGCGGTTTTCATGTCTTCTTCGTAAAGCTGACGCGCTTCGGGGGCGGGGCGGCGCTGGTGGTTGAGTGCCAATACTTTGATTTTGTAAGGCAGTGAATTGAGCGTCAGGTCGATGATGTCGCCTGCGCTGATGTTTTTGCTGTTTTTGACTTTGGCGCCGTTGACCTGAACCCTGCCCAATTCGATATGTTTTTGAGCCAGCGCGCGGGTTTTGAAAAAGCGCGCAGCCCAAAGCCATTTGTCGAGCCGCATCGCCGTATTGTCGTGTTCGTTTTTCATAGCCTGTTTGAAATGATTGAACTGAATGGAAGTTTATCATAAGATACGGCACTTCATTTGTTTAGTGCAGATATACTATATCATCCGCAAAAGGTCGTCTGAAAAGGCATCCGCCCGATTATCTGCCGTTTTGCACGGCATATCCTCAATGAGAAATGCTGCCAAATATGCCTGATTGGCGTATGATAGCGGCAGCGTCCCTACCGAGAGCTTCACCCTATGAAACCAGTTTTTTTGGATTTTGAACAACCCATCGCCGAATTAACCAATAAAATCGAAGAGTTGCGCTTTGTGCAGGGCGAATCCGCCGTCGATATTTCCGATGAAATCGCCAGATTGCAGAAGAAAAGCAACGACTTGACCAAATCGATTTTCAACAAGCTGACGCCCGCTCAGATTTCGCAGGTTTCACGTCATCCCCAACGTCCTTACACCTTAGATTACATTCAAGCCATTTTCACCGATTTTGAAGAGTTGCACGGCGACCGCCATTATTCAGACGACCATGCCATCGTCGGCGGTTTGGCGCGCTTCAACGGTCAAAGCGTGATGGTTATCGGCCATCAAAAAGGCCGTGATACCAAAGAAAAAATCCGCCGCAATTTCGGTATGCCGCGCCCTGAAGGCTACCGCAAAGCGTTGCGCCTGATGCAGACCGCCGAGAAATTCAATATTCCCGTGATGACTTTTGTCGATACGCCGGGCGCGTATCCGGGCATCGGCGCGGAAGAGCGCGGTCAGTCCGAAGCCATCGGACGCAACCTGTACGAATTGACCCGCCTGCGTGTGCCGGTTTTGTGTACCATTATCGGCGAGGGCGGTTCCGGCGGCGCGCTGGCGATTGCGGTCGGCGATTACGTCAATATGCTGCAATATTCGACTTACTCGGTTATCTCTCCGGAAGGTTGCGCGTCCATTCTGTGGAAAACTGCCGAAAAAGCGGCAGATGCCGCACAAGCCTTGGGCATTACTGCCAAACGCCTGCAAGAACTGGATTTGATCGATACCGTGATAAACGAGCCTTTGGGTGGGGCGCACCGCGATTTTGAAACGACCATGAAAAACGTCAAAACGGTTTTGGAAACCGAGTTGCGTGAAGCGCAAAATATGCCGATGGCGGATTTGCTGTCGCGCCGTTTCGACCGGATTATGGCTTACGGCAAGTTTACGGATAAGTAAACAATTGATGTGTAGAAAAGCAGGCAGAAGCCCCCCTGCCTGCTTTTTCATTTCTAAGAACTTGCCTTGGACATAACATAGATTACGCCATATGAACCCGACGTCGTCTGAAAACCTTCCGCCTCAATGCCGCAGTTTGTTGGAAACCTTGCGTCTTTCGGCGCGTTCGCTTCCAGATGGTTGTACAGTAACGGTCGGATTAAGCGGCGGTTTGGATTCGGTGGTGTTGCTGCATATGCTGACGTGTTTGCGGGAAGAGCTTGGTTTGAATGTACACGCTTTGCACGTTCATCACGGATTGAGCCGCAATGCGGATGACTGGCTGGGGTTTTGCACACGCTTATGCCAAGAATGGAATGTGCCGTTCAAAAGCGTAAAAGTTGAAGTCAAAAAAGACGGCTTGGGAATCGAAGCCGCCGCACGGAAAGCGCGTTATCAGGCGTTTTCAGACGACCCCTCCGGCATCATCGCGTTGGCGCACCATCAGGATGACCAAATTGAAACATTCATGCTCGCGGCGGTTCGCGGCGGCGGTATCAAAGCACTTGCCGCTATGCCGCCATGGCGCAAGCTGGATGAGGAAACGCAAATTTGGCGGCCGCTGCTGACGTTTTCCCGAAAAGAATTGGAAAGCTACGCCGCTGCCTGCAATCTGCCGAACATCGAAGACGAAAGTAACGCCGATACTGCCTTTTTAAGGAATTGGATGCGTTACGAAGCGTTGCCGGTTTGGCGGGAGCGCATTCCGAATTTTGACCGTCATGTTTGTGCCAACATTCGTTCTTTGCAAACCGATTTGGCGATTTTGGACGAAGTTGTCGAAGCGGATTATCAGACGGTTTGCCAAAGCGGGCGTTTCCAAGTCAGCCGCTGGCAGACATTCAGCGAAGCGCGCCGCAGCCGGATTCTTTGGCGGTTTTTTAAGGAGAATGGGATTGTGGAAAGTTCTCCGAGAAAGCTGGCGGATTTCGCGCGGATACTGTTGGAGGCAGAAACTGCACAATGGCAGTTCGGCGAAACATCGGTATGTTTATACCGGGATTTTTTATTCATATTGAAACAAAACCAGTTCGCAGACGCGGATTGGATAAAGGGAAAAGAAGTCAGAGGTCGTCTGAAAGATATTCTCCAAGAAAACGGCTTTTTTCTGGTGCCGCACCGCAACGGATTGCCGGAATCGGTCTTGGAAGAAGAAGGGATCATTCGGACGGCGGGCAGTGTTGATATGATGAATGTAGGTTTTTTGTATAAAAACGTTAAGAAAGTGTTGCAAGAAAACCATATTGTACCGTTCGTCAGAAAATGCTGGCCGATTATCACAAATACTGACGGAAACTGCATTGCTATTGTTAACCTTACGGTAAGCCACGATTTTCAAGGGTTTGACGGTTTTTTACCGGTTTACGGAAAATTTTTGAGATATAAATGGAACTAAATACGGCGGCAGTTGTCTTTAACTGGCACGGCACGCTTTACTATTTTATAGCTTATAATGCAGTTATTATAAAAGGTAAGATATGAATGATCGCCAGATTGATCAGGCCTTGGTAGAGCGCGCGCAGAAGGGCGAACAAAAAGCATTCGAGTTGCTGATGTCCAAATATCAGCGTCGGCTCATTCGATTGATTTCCCGTTTTGTCAAAGACGAACACGAAGTCAATGATGTGGCGCAAGAGGCAATGATTAGGGCTTATCGGGCCTTGCCGAATTTCCGGGGTGAGAGTGCTTTTTATACTTGGTTGTACCGGATTGCCATCAATACAGCCAAGAATTTCTTAGTAACATCAGGAAAGCAGCCGTTCGTCAGTGCAGAGGCTGCTAACGAAGACGGGGATATTCTGGATTTATCGGATCAGATTGCGGATTACCATACGCCGGAAGCTGAAATGATCAATCGGGAAATCCTGCAAACAGTCGAATCAACGATTTCGCATTTGCCCGAAGACTTACGCAAAGCCATTACCCTGCGGGAAATGGACGGTTTGTCTTACGAGGAAATAGCCAAAATTATGGATTGTCCGATAGGAACGGTCCGCTCCCGTATTTTCAGGGCGCGGGAAGTAATAGCAAAAGATTTGAGGCCGCTGCTGGAAACCTCTGAAAATCAAAGGTGGTAAAAAAAATGGTAACAACTATGGATACAACAAGAGAATATGTTTCCATGCTGATGGATGGAGACCAAGTAAGCGAAGAGATGCTTGACCGTCTGTTGTCCGACGATGCCGCTGCCGAAGCGTGGTACGAATACCATCTGTTAGGCGATTGCATGCGCTATAAAGAAGGGACAGGGCGTGATGCGGATTTCATGCAAAGCGCGGCATTTACCGCTACGCTTGCGGAAATCAGCGAAGAACACAAACAGCGTCATGAAGCCGAAGTTGCCGCTGTGATGCCTGTTGTTAAGGAAGTACAGGCTGCGAACAGTTCCTTCTTCAAATCCTTCGCCGTCGCCGCCAGCGTGGCAGCGGTTGCCGTAGCCGTATGGCAATTCGGTCCGCAAGTGAAGGGCGACTCTTCTGGTATGGTCGCGGAAAAAGCTGTTGAAACCAAAAATCAACAGGAAAATATCGTACCTGTAGCCGCCAATCCGACAGCCAAAAATGCTTCAGATGCCGTGGTAATGCCTGAATCCGCAAAGAATGATAAAGGTGTGAGTCAGACTACAGTTCGAACCGAAACGCAGGTTCAACAGGATTCTGTCGTTCATTAAGCTGCATAGAGATACAGATTTCCATCAAGTAGAGAAAATCCCTTCCCGAGCTATTCGGGCAGGGATTTTGTTTTTGACCGGACGCATCTTGAGGTCGTCTGAAAAAGCGGGTTGAACAAAGTCGGACGGTATTGAGCTGTATCCTTTTTATTTGAATCCGCTATATAATGCGGCACATGAAATTGATTACCTCCGCGCAAAACGAGCAGCTCAAGCATTTGTCCAAGCTGCTGACACAATCTAAAGCACGCCGTGAATACGGGCAAACCGTGTTGGAGGGCGTGCATCTTTTGCAGGTCTATTTAGAGGCGGGATACACGCCCAAGCAAGTGTATTTGCCCGAAAGTAAAAACACGCATCCTGAAATCCGAAATTTAATCAGCAGTTTGGACGAAGATGGTATTACTTGGGTCGGAAACGAAGCCTTGTCTAAAATCACCAGTCTGAACGATGCCGACGATGTGATGACTTGGATAGAGATTCCGCCGCAAGGTGATTTGCCTTTAAGCGGCGACTGCGTGGTGTTGGATAGGCTGCAAGACCCGGGCAATGTCGGGACGGTTTTACGCAGCGCGGCAGCTTCGGGCATCAGGCAGATTGTGTTAGGTAATGACTGCGTCGATATTTGGTCGCCCAAAGTATTGCGTGCGGGTATGGGGGCGCATTTTCTGCTGGACATATACAGCCGCGTTTTTCTACCGCATTGGCTGGATGCTTATCAGAACAAAATATGGGCAACCGCTTTGGACGGGCGCAATCCTTCCGACTTGTACCAACTGGATTTAAATGCCCCTTGCGCTTGGGTTTTCGGCAATGAAGGCAGCGGCGTGAGTCGGGAAATTTTGGAAAAAGTCGACGGCAGCGTCAGAATCCCGATGCTGGGACAGACCGAGTCGTTAAACGTCGCCATGGCGGCAACGGTATGCCTTTTCGAGCAAATGCGCCAACGTATCGCCTAAACCGTTTTCAGACGACCCCTTAGAGAATATAGTGGATTAACTTTAAATCAGGACAAGGCGAGGCAACGCCGTACTGGTTTAAAGTTAATCCACTATAAACATACCATTTAAAATTAAGGAATAACCATGCAATTGCAAGCATTTGACGAAGCGTCGCGCGTACGCCTGATGGAGCTGCTCGATGCCAAATCGGAACACCACAACACCATGCGCTGCGATGAGGTGCAGGCGTTTATGATGGCTTTGTTGAGCGGTCCCGATGCGCTGAACCCGAATGACTGGCTGCCTGAAGTTTTGGGCGACGAATCCTTATTTGATGCCAAAGAGCGCACCGAAATCGAGCGTTTGGTCATCGGTTTGGCGGCGGATTTGCGCATCAAACTCAGTAAAAAAATGCTGCCCGATTTGTGGTTATACGAAGATGCCGCCTCCAATCCCGATATTTATACTTGGTGCAACGCTTATCTGTATGCTTTGGATATCGTTCCGACCGACTGGTTTGAGGCGGTTGATCAGGAAGAATTTGAAGATTTGTTCTATCCGATTATGGCTTTGGGCGGGATTTACGATGAAGAGAGAAACGGCGAAATCATCCTGCACCTGACCGAAAAAGAACTCGCCCAGCTCGAATCCGAGCTGCCGCATGTGTTGCTGGATATTTATTGGTATTGGCAGGCAATCATCAACAAACCGCAAACGGTACGCCGTGAAGGCGACAAAACCGGACGCAACGACCCTTGCCCTTGCGGCAGCGGTAAGAAATACAAAGCCTGCTGTAACAAATAAGCGTTCAAAAACCAAAGGTCGTCTGAATTTTCAGACGACCTTTGGTTTTGAAGATATGGCTTAGAAAAACGAAGCCAGCCATACGAATAGGACAGTCAGCATAATGGTCAGCGCGCAGCCGATTTTGGCAACCGTACCGATGATAAAGCCGATAAACGTACCGATGCCGACTTTGCCTGCCTGCCAACTGTCTTTGCGGGCGATGAATTCGCCGCTGGCTGCACCAATCAGAGGGCCTAACAGCAGGCCGGGGATGGCGAAGAATGCGCCCACAATACCGCCGATAAACGCTCCCCAGACGGCGGTTTTACTCGCCCCCGTATATTTTGCCCCCAACGCGCCCGCGACATAATCCATTGCCGTGCCGAAAATGGCGACAACGGCAAGGAAAATGAGTGTGCCGGAACCGAAAACCTGATAGTCGCCGGCATAGCCCAACAGCCATGCGCCGACAAACATCAAGCCCAATCCCGGCAGGGCGGGGTAAATCGTGCCAAAAATGCCGACCGCTATGGCAATCAGACCGAGGATAATCAGGATGGCAGTCATCGCTTTCTTTCAAATATGAAGTGGTATAACGGCAGTATTATGGGGATGTTTCGGCTGATTTCGATAAGGCCAGATGCAAGAAAATGAAAATTTATAGTGGATTAATTTTAAACCAGTACGGCGTTACCTCGCCTTAGCTCAAAGAGAACGATTCTCTAAGG
>CAUSOO010000068.1:0-11641 GCA_963533245.1 uncultured Neisseria sp. | reverse complement strand
AAACTGCACCTTGTGAGTTGGAAGGGATGTGTCCAACTTTTGGGGTGCAGTTCAGATTTCAGACGACCTTTAAACAAAAACAATCGTGTCTTATTCCGAGTACGTAAACTTCGCGCGTTTGACGTTGCAAAAAATTTCATACGGAATCATACCGGCGGCTTCGGCGACTTCGTTGATGTTGACGACATCGCCCCACAATTCAACTTCTGCGCCCAAGCCTTCTTGGGAAGCGTCGAGTTCGACGGTAATCATGTCCATAGACACCCTGCCGATAATTCGGCTGCGTTTGCCTTCGACGGCAACAGGCGAATTGGTCGAGGCGCGGCGCGGATAACCGTCGGCGTAGCCGCAGGCAATCAGACCAACACGGGTGGACTTGCTGGTGTAAAACGTTGCGCCGTAGCCGATGGGAGAATGAGGTTGCAGGACGCGTTCGCCGAATACGCGGGAAGTCAGGCGCATGACGGGTTTCAGGCGTTCGTCCACGCCGCCGAACGGAGAAATTCCGTAAAGTGACAGACCGGCACGACCCCAGTCGCGGCGGGCTTCGGGAACGTTCAGGATGGCAGCGGAGTTGGCAAGGCTTTCTTCGCCTTCCAAGCCTTCACACGCCAAATCAAAGGCTTCAAGCTGCATTTCGGTCATGCCGTTGTCGGGTTCGTCAGCGCAGGCAAAATGGCTGAATTTGACGATGCTGTCAACGTGTTTGCATTGTTTCAGGGCGGTGTAGGCGGAAGTGTAATTGTGCGGGAAGAAGCCGGCACGGTGCATACCGGAATCCATTTTGAGCCAGACTTTGACGGGGTGCTGCCAATGATGGGCGATTAAGGCTTCGAGTTGCCATTGGCTGCCGACGCCCGGCCACAAATTGTATTTATCGACGGTAGCGTATTCCGACGCTTCAAACACGCCTTCGAGCAATACGATGGGATTGCTAATGCCGCTCTCGCGCAATTCGACGGCTTCGTCCATGGTAGCGACGGCAAATCCGTCGGCAATTTCGGACAATGCGTGGGCGCACCGTACCGCGCCGTGTCCGTAAGCATCAGCTTTGATGACGGCAAGCATCTTGCCGCCGTGAATCTGTTTCAGGGTTTGATAATTGTGGCGCAGATTGTCCAAGCGGATTCGGGCATTTAATGGACGCATGATTTGTTCTTTCTGTTAATGAAGGTCGTATGAAAATGGATATTTACGTTTTCAGACGACCTTAAAATATGGCTAATGCTTATAATTATAGGCTTAAAGACGCATTTTTTAAATATCCGATGCGCCCGCCCAATTAATTATCTTATTAATGGACAAGCATCAATCCGACTAACCTAAGATAAAAATCTCCGAATATTGGACATTTGAACGAATCGTCCAGACGAAGTTCTTGGTGCGAAAATACTTTTCGCAGGAAGCCTGCTTTTACTCAAAATCAAAACCGGTTTTTCAATTCCCGCAGCGCGGCGAACACTTCCAAACCATTGTTCAATCGCTTCCCAGTCAATTCCTCAACCCGTTCGCGGACATAGGGCAAATCGACCCGTAAAAACGGATTGATTTTGCGTTCATGCGCAAGGGTAACGGGCAGGGTCGGCGTATGTTCCGCCGCGCGTAAAGCCGCTTGAATATCGTGATTCTCCGGTTCGATAAATTCGGCAAAACGCAGATTGGCGGCGGTATATTCATGCGCAGGATAAAACAGCGTTTCTTCGGGCAGCTGATTGAACCTTTGGAAACTGTCGTACAACTCCTCTATCGTTCCCGTAAACACCCTGCCGCAGCCGGCGGAGAATAAGGTATCGCCGCAGAAAACGTGCAGACCTTCGGCGTTTTCCAAAAGATAGCTGACGTGGCGGTCGGTATGGCCGGGCGTCGCCCACACGGTAACCAGCCCGTCGCCGAAAGGAAACTGCGTACCTGCCGTCACCGTATGCGTTGCCACATCGATATCCGTCTCACCGTACACGGGCGATTCCATAAAGCCGTTTTTGAGGGATTGAACTCCGCCGATGTGGTCGTGATGCAGATGGGTAACCCACGTTTGCGCCAGCATCAGGCGGTTGCGGACGAGGAATACCAAAACGGGCGTGGCATCGGACGGATCGACGCAGGCGGCGTGGTTGCCGTCTTGAATCATCCAAATGTAGTTGTCGTTTAGGGCTTGGACGGGTGTAATTTTCATAGGATTTCTTTTGTAGGTAGTGGTTTGAGATGCGGCTGAACCATGAAGCCGTATGGTATAGTGGATTAACTTTAAACTAGGACGGCGTTGCCTTGCCGTACTATCTCTGTACTGTCTGCGGCTTCGTCGCCTTGTCCTGATTTAAATTTAATCCACTATATTTACAAAACAGTTTAACAGAAATGACTTGAACGTTATTGGTATGCCTGATCGGCACAGACAAAAAAGGTCGTCTGAAAAGTGGTTTTCAGACGACCTTTGCTCATTTCCGACAACTTTTAAATCAGTTCCAAATCCGGGCCGGCGTTTTGGGCGCGGCGGCTGCGCAGTTGGATATCTAAACGCAGGTCGTGTGCGGAGTCGGCGTTTTTAATGGCGTCTTGGAAACTGATGTCGCCGCGTTCGTACAGCTCGTAGAGCGCTTGGTCGAAGGTTTGCATGCCCATGGCGGTAGATTTTTTCATCATTTCTTTAATGCCGTGGATTTCGCCTTTTTGAATCATTTCGGAAATAATCGGCGAATTGAGCAGGATTTCCACTGCGGCTACGCGCCCCTTGCCGCCTTCGCGGGGAATCAGGCGTTGCGAGATGAAGGCTTGCAGGTTGAGCGACAAGTCGGTCAAAAGCTGGGTGCGGCGCTCTTCGGGGAAGAAGTTGATGATGCGGTCGAGCGCCTGGTTGGAGTTGTTGGCGTGCAGCGTGGCGAGACAGAGGTGGCCTGTTTCGGCGAACGCCAAGGCATAGTCCATGGTTTCGCGGTCGCGAATCTCGCCGATGAGGATGACGTCTGGCGCCTGACGCAGGGTGTTTTTCAGCGCGGCAAACCAGTTTTCGGTATCCACGCCGACTTCGCGCTGGGTAATGATGCTTTTTTTGTGTTGATGGACGAACTCAATCGGGTCTTCGATGGTGATGATGTGGTCTTGGCAATTTTCATTGCGGTGGTCAACCATCGCGGCGAGCGAGGTCGATTTGCCGGAACCGGTACCGCCGACGAAAATCACGAGGCCGCGTTTTTTCATCACCACGTCTTTCAAGACGGGGGGCAGATTGAGGCTGTCGAAATTCGGGATTTTGCTGGTAATGGATCGGAACACCAACGCCGTCGCGCCGCGCTGCACCATGGCATTGACACGGAAGCGGCTGGTATCGGGCAGGCTGATGGCGAAGTTGCATTCGTTGGTGGAGGAAAACTCTTCGATTTGTTTGGTGGACATAATCGAAAAAGCGATTTCCATACATTTTTCGGAGGTCAGCGGCTCGTCGGTAATCGGCGTAATTTTGCCGTCCACTTTCATTGCAGGCGGGAAATTGGTCGTAATAAAGAGGTCGGAGCCTTTGTATTTGTTCATATGGCGCAGCCAAGTGAACAATTCGTCTTTTGCGCTGGGAGGATTGGTCATCATGATATTGGATAATTTCGGTGGTTATTTTATTAAAATGGATTATATCAAATAAATCATGATACATAAAAATGGCAAGATTACCGTATCGAATAATAAGACAGGCGGGCAATATGGCGGATTCAATACGGGTATGGAATGCCGCCGCTGCTGTTATAATACCGCCCACAATTTCATGGAAGGATAAAAAATGTCTGTACAAACAGTAGCGGTCATCGGCGCGATGGAGCAGGAAATCGAGCTTTTGCGCGAAGCAATGGATGATGTCAAAAGCGTGTCTTTCGGTAAATTTACCGCCTACGAAGGCGAAATGGCGGGCAAACGCATGGTGTTGGTATTGAGCGGCATCGGCAAGGTAAACGCCGCGGTTTCAACGGCTTGGGTTATCCATCAATTCGCGCCTGACTGCGTCATCAATACCGGCAGCGCAGGCGGCTTGGGCAAGGGATTGAAAGTCGGCGACGTAGTGGTCGGCACGGAAATCGCGCACCACGACGTCGATGTAACGGCGTTCGGCTATGTTTGGGGACAAGTGCCGCAACTGCCCGCCGTATTCGTTTCAGACGACCTCTTGGTCGGCAAGGCAAAACAGGCGGCGGAAGTGTTTGAAGGAGCGGCGGTAGCGCAAGGCTTGATTGTCAGCGGCGACCGCTTTGTCCACAGCAGCGAAGGCGTGGCGGAAATCCGCAGCCACTTCCCCGAAGTCAAAGCGGTGGAAATGGAAGCGGCGGCAATTGCGCAAGCCTGCCACCAGTTGAACACGCCTTTTGTCGTGATCCGCGCGATGTCCGATTCGGCGGACGAAAAAGCGGACATCAGCTTTGAAGAGTTTTTGAAAACAGCGGCGGCAAGCTCGGCGAAAATGGTGGAAAAGATTGTCGCGTCGCTGTAAAACACGCATAAAATCATGCGGAAACAGTAAATTTCCGCTAGAATGTCAGGCTATTTCACTTTGCCTGAAGGTCGTCTGAACGGTCTATTTGATTTTCAGACGACCTTTTCAGAATCACTGCTTATCTTTCAAAATAACAATATGAAAAATATCCGAAACTTCTCCATCATTGCCCACATCGACCACGGCAAATCGACGCTTGCCGACCGCTTCATCCAATACTGCGGCGGCTTGGATTTGCGCGAAATGAGTACGCAGGTGCTCGACTCCATGGACATCGAAAAAGAGCGCGGCATCACCATCAAAGCGCAAACCGCCGCGCTCAACTACAAAGCACGCGACGGGCAGGTGTATCAGCTCAACCTGATTGACACGCCGGGACACGTCGACTTCTCTTACGAAGTCTCCCGCTCCTTGTCCGCCTGCGAAGGCGCGCTGTTGGTCGTTGACGCATCGCAAGGCGTGGAAGCGCAAACCGTGGCGAACTGCTACACCGCGATTGATTTGGGTGTGGAAGTCGTGCCCGTTTTGAACAAAATCGACCTGCCCGCCGCTGACCCCGAACGCGTGGAACAGGAAATCGAAGACATCATCGGCATCGATGCCGTCGGCGCGGTACAATGTTCAGCCAAAAGCGGCATCGGCGTGGAAGACGTTTTGGAAGAAATCGTTGCCAAAATCCCCGCGCCGACCGGCGATGAAAACGCGCCGCTGCAAGCCGTTATCGTCGATTCGTGGTTTGACAACTACGTCGGCGTGGTCATGTTGATCCGTGTGAAAAACGGCATCATCAAGCTGAAAGACAAAGTGCGCTTTATGAGCACCAAGGCGGAAACGCAGGTCGAACAGTTGGGCGTATTCACACCGAAATCCGTTCAAAAACAAGAACTCAAAGCCGGTGAAGTGGGCTTTTTGATTACCGGCGTGAAAGAATTGGGACAGGCGAAAGTCGGCGATACGGTGACTTTGGTTGCCAACCCCGCTTCTGAGCCGCTGCCCGGCTTCCAAGAAGTACAAAGCCAAGTATTCGCGGGACTCTACCCCGTGGAAAGCCACGACTACGAAGCTTTGCGCGACGCTTTGGAAAAATTGCAGCTTAACGATGCTTCGTTGAAATTCGAACCTGAAGTTTCTCAGGCATTGGGCTTCGGCTTCCGCTGCGGCTTCTTGGGTCTGCTGCACTTGGAAATCGTGCAGGAACGCTTGGAGCGCGAGTTCGACATGGATTTGATTACCACCGCGCCGACGGTGGTTTACGAAGTCGTGTTGAAAAGCGGCGAAAAAATCGAAGTCGAAAATCCGTCCAAACTGCCCGACATCGGCAGTATCGAAACCATTCTCGAGCCGATTATTACCGCGACCATCCTCGTGCCGCAGGAATACGTCGGCAACGTCATGACTTTGTGTAACCAAAAGCGCGGCGTACAGGTCAATATGCAGTACATGGGCCGTCAAGTCATGCTGACTTACGACTTGCCTATGAATGAAGTTGTGATGGACTTTTTCGACAAACTCAAATCCACTTCCCGCGGCTATGCCTCGTTGGACTACCATTTCAAAGAGTTCCAACCGTCTGATTTGATTAAGCTCGACATCATGGTCAACGGCGAAAAAGTCGATGCCCTGAGCCTGATTGTCCACCGTCAAAGCGCGGTTCACCGAGGCCGCGAGCTGGCATCGAAAATGCGCGAACTGATTCCGCGCCAAATGTTCGACATCGCCGTCCAGGCCGCCATCGGCAGCCAGATTATCGCCCGCGAAAACGTCAAAGCCCTGCGTAAAAACGTCTTGGCGAAATGTTACGGCGGCGATATTACCCGTAAGAAAAAACTTCTCGAAAAACAAAAAGCAGGCAAACGCCGCATGAAACAAGTGGGCAACGTGGAAATCCCGCAAAGCGCATTCTTGGCGATTCTGCAAGTGAGCGACAAATAATGAGCACAAATTTAATCTACGGCGCGATCGCCGCCATCGTTATCGGCATTTTCCTTTATTTCATAAGCAGCAAAGAACGTCAGAAAAACGGAGAATGGAGCTCCGGCCTGCAATGGGCGTATCTTTTGTGCATGATCGGCGTTTTCGGCATCCTGTCTTTTTACATGAGCTTTACCGCCGTATTGCTGATATTTGTCGTATTCACCGGCATCGTTTGGGCCATTCACAAAGGTCGTCTGAAAAAAGACCCGTCGCACCAGGACAAAGCCCACTTTACCGACTACATGAGCGGCTTTTTCCCGATCATCCTCGTCGTCTTCATCCTGCGCACCTTCATCGCCGAACCATTCCAAATCCCGTCCAGCTCCATGCGCCCGGGCCTGGTTAAAGGCGACTTCATCCTTGTGAACAAATTCGCCTACGGCATCAGAACCCCGATTATCAACAACGTCCTGATTCCGACCGGACAAATCGAGCGCGGCGACGTCGTCGTGTTCAACTACCCTGTTCAACCTGAAATGAACTACATCAAGCGCATCGTCGGACTGCCGGGCGATACCGTCGAATACCGCGACAAAGTCCTGACCGTCAACGGACAAGTTGCCCCCGACCAACCGAACGGCACCTACTCCTACCCTGACGATACCGAACCGTCCGCAATCCACAACCCCGAACTTTTTCAGACGACCCTCAACGGAAAAACCTTCAACATCCTGAAAGAACCCGGACAACCCTCCGTCTTCATTCCCTCACTCGACAACTACCGCATGAAAATCATGCCTGAAAACGGTTATTCCGTCGAACAAAGCGGTTTGGAACACTGCCAATACGCCGAAGACGGCAGCGGCTTTACCTGCAAAGTGCCCGAAGGCCGTTACTTCGCAATGGGCGACAACCGCGACAATAGTGCCGACTCCCGCTACTGGGGCTTTGTAGACGACAAACTTATCGTCGGAAAAGCCTTCTTCGTGTGGATGAACTTCGGCGATTACAGCCGCATCGGCAGCAGCATCCAGTAAGTTGCCCGTTTCATTCCGATAAAACACAAGGTCGTCTGAAAACTGATTTTCAGACGACCTTTTTTATGGCAATTTAAAATTTGTGTCTTAGATGAATATTAAATTTAATATTAAAAAAGGCTTGAAATATTATTAACTCAAGAGATGGTTAGGAATATGATAATCATAAATTACCCAGAAAGAGTAAATTTTCAAAAATTAACAAATATTAATTAAGTAAAGCTGTTTGTATTTGTTTATAATATTACGATGGTGTAAGTGTTGTTTATATTTGGTTTTTCAATTAGCAAATAATCTAGTTGTTTTAAGTAAAGTTACTTTCAGTTAATGAGGATTATATTTATGTTTACTCAGAAGAAATCACCTATTACTCATTTTGTATTAACAGGTATTTGTGCAGCAGTTTTAGCTGCATGTGCTAGCTCGAATGGAGAACCGGGTTCACCGACAAGTCCATCTGTGGCACCTAATGATATTAGTAATAATACCAACAAAGGTAATTCCAATAAGGAAAATACAAATAAACCCAATGCCGGTAAAGACAACGCCGGTAAGGACAACTCAACCAAACCCACTACCGGTAAAGATAACTCCGGTAAAGACAATGCAACCAAGCCTACTACCGGTAAAGATAACGCGGGCAAGGACAATGCAACCAAGCCCAGTATCGGTAAAGATAACACCGGCAAGGATAATGCAAACAAGCCTACTACCGGTAAAGATAACGCCGATAAGGATAATGCAACCAAACCCAATACCGGTAAGGATAATGCCGGTAAGAACAATGCAACCAAACCTAATACCGGTAAAGATAATTTAGCTCAAGTTAATGAGCAAATTTCTAAAAATATTCAGAATAAATTAGTAACTCTGAGATTAAATGATACATTAGAAAAAGAAGAATATAAATTTGCTGAATTTAGCCAAGCTGAAGTAGATACAGGTTTTATTGCAAATAACTTTGCTGCAAACCCATTGTTAGAGCAGGCTAACCCTCCTACTTCTATTTATGATAGTTCACATATTGTTGCAACTTCTGGAGGCCGTGGAAAATATAAAATTTTGCGTCCCCAAACGGTTATATTGGGTGGTGTGGCAACACGCTATACAGTAAATAAAATCGATGGATATATTAAGAGAGAGTATGGTTATGATGAAATTGATACTCCATTAAATTCAATAAATTTGATTGGTGTAGATAAACGTAATGCAAATGGTATTTTAATTAAACAGGGTAGTAGCGTTAATATATTAGACCAAACAGCTAGCAAATTCGAGTTGGATAGCGTAGGGGGAAGCCGTTATACACAATGGTTTAATAATTTTGAAACTAATGCAGATAATAAAACTGCTTTAGATAAAGGGCGTCGCGTATTAGCTAATGTAAAATATAAGTTAGATGATGAGGGTAATCCGATATGGAAGATATCTACTAAACCTAGTAGTGGGTTTCGATATGCACATTCTTTGAATAATTATTTTAATAATAATCCGGATGATGAATTGTATGTTAATCAAAATGGTGAGTATGCATATCGCTTTACTTTGAATAAAGCTACTACATTTAAAGTTAGCTCGGAAGCAGCAAAAGTAAATCCAGAGCGCGCAGATGCGCTTAAAGCATTGGGTTGGGTTGCGGATAAACAATATACTTACCCTGCTGGTAGCTATTTTCTTGTAACACAAAAAGATGGTAGGTTGAAAATTGTAGCTGATAAAGGGCAAATGACCGAAGTGTCATTAAATTCAATTCATACCGGTATTGATGATAATAAGGCATTAGGCGCATTTCAAAACAAACGTGTAATTGCTGAAATGTTTAGTGCATTGCACTATGGAAAGGTGAATGAAGTTCGTGCGATTTATACTTATGATGTTGGACAAGCCAATGGTTTTAATCAACAATATCTCTCATTAACTGCATGGCGCTATAAAAATGGCGATGGTACTTATGGGGTCAATACTCCGTTTAACGTCGGCATTTTTGACCGAGTTATTACTGATAATGGTATCCTCGCCAATGTCTATAATATGAAGACTAAAAAAGGATTATCTGCTAAATATACAGGTGTTGCCTATTCTAGCCGAGATGGTAAACAAGACGGCGTGATGAATATGACTGCGCAGTTCCATGAACCATATATGGGTTACAATACTGTTACCTTTAATGGTGAGATTACCAATCGTCGCTTAGATGACAAACGTAATGTATATTTCGCTAGTGGTTATGTAAAAACAGATAGTGGAATGCCTTCTGCAAACGCAGGTCAAAAAGTCTCTCTGGTGGGAAGCCAACAACTTGCTAAAGACATCACTGTTTGGATGAAAGGACAAAATCCAGGTGAAAATAAAGTGATTTATGGTAAAGGTGACATACGTTTTGCTGGCCCAAACGCTGAAGAAGTGGGTGGTGTGTTAAAAATTACGACCAGCCATGGTGAAAATAATATTGGTTTTATTGGCAAGCGTTAATACGCTGATTAAACAATAAGCAGCAGGAGCTTGGCATCTGCTGCTTATTATTTTCCAAGCAAACCCCTCTGCAAATAAACAAAAGCGCAATTGGAGGGGCAACTTAAAATATCCTGAATTCTCTGAAAAATATACTCATGAAATCTAATCAATTCATTTTTATTGCGGGCATATTATTTCCCATAATGGTTACTGCCGAAACCATTGCTAACCCTGAAACTGAAGCCGATCGCCAGATGGAAAGAATCCAAGAAATGGCCATTCCTAAACCACCGGAGGTAGGTACCTCCCTTTTGAATGGTGTCAAGGCTTCTTTGAATGAGCATACTCAGACATTGACATTAGATGATCTAGCCAAACAACCAGAGCTGGCCGAACCTTTGTTAAATCAAGCATTGCAAGCGCGAAACTATATTGCTGCAGAGCAGCTCTTGCCTATATATCGTAAATGGGATAGGCATGACCCTATTTTATTGGATTATGCGCAAGGCGCAATTTGGCGTTCGCAAGGAAAGCATAAAAAAGCCATTACACTTTACCGTAATATTCTTGTTCGACATCCTAATCTTGTCACCGTTCGTCTAGACTTGGCTGCTATGCTTTATGAGGATAAGCAAACCCGTAATTCACAACATGAATTTAATACTGCCAAAAAGCAAGGTTTACCAGAAGATGTCCTTCCTACTATTGCCCTTTATGAAAACGCTATGGGGCAAAATAAATGGCAATTTTCAGGCAGTCTGAGTTACACCCAAGACAACAATATCAACAACGTTTCAGCTGAGCGTGAAATCCATCTTCCTCAGTTTGATAACTTGGCTTTTGAAAAAAATTCTGACTATCTGCCACAAAAAGGGCATGGTTTTACCTACGCCCTATCCGTTGATCGCGATATCAATCTCAAAGACAACCATTATTTCGCTCTTTCAGGCGATGTCGACGGTGTCAGCTATTGGGATAATCATGATTATGATGATCAAACGGCAAAGGTCAGTCTTGGTTATAAAAATAAAAGTCTTAAAACAGATAGTTTTGTTATGCCATTTTTAGAAAAGCGTCGCTACGGAAATCATCCTTATTACACGCGTACAGGTGTAGATTTAGGTGCTTCACGTTGGATAAAACCAAATTTACGTCTATCTGCCAACGGAACCTTTGCACAAAAAGATTATGCCTATACCAAACAACAAGGGAAAGATTATCAGATTGGATTTGGGACGACCTACCTGATGAATGATAAAACCTATTTCTTAGGAGGTTTGAGTTATGCGCGTGACAAAGTTGAAAATTTCGCAGGCAGCAGCTCCAAACGAATAGGAGGTTACTTAGGTTGGGGGCAAATTTGGGGTGAAAATTTCAATAGTCGCCTTATCATCAATCACTACAATGAACGCTTTGATGGAAAACATTACGTCTTTACCGACCGTCATCGTACAGATAATGTCGTGGTTACCAATTTAAGCCTCTGGCACAATAAACTGAGTTTTCTAGGAATTACGCCGAGATTAAATTGGCGATATACAAACAATAACAGCAATATTAATGAACTTCATGGTTATACAAAAAATCGTGTATTTATAGATTTTGAGAAAACGTTTTGAAAAAATTTGATATACACGCACTTTAACTAAATCTATCGAACTTAGTTAAAGGGTCGTCTGAAAGCACATCGGTGCATGCAACAATTATAGTCGATTAAATTTAAATCAGGACAAGGCGACGAAGCCGCAGACAGTACAGATAGTAC
>CAUSOO010000067.1:0-11991 GCA_963533245.1 uncultured Neisseria sp. | reverse complement strand
GAATACGCCCCGCCGAAAGTACGCGGACGCTTTATCGTGTTGCTGGAAAGTTTTTGGGGGCTGGGCTGGCTTGCCGCCGCACTCGCTTCCTATTTCTTTATCCCAAAATTCGGCTGGCACAGCGCGTTTTTAATCGGCGCACTGCCAATTTTGTATATCCCGCTGGTGTTGAAATTCATACCCGAATCCGTACCCTACCTGCTCTCGCAAGGCAAAACGGACGAAGCGCACCGGCTGGTCAGCCGCTTGGAAGAAGAAGCGGGGATGACGCCCGCCGCAACGGCCATCGCACCGCCGCAAAAGGAAAAACAGCGCATCCGTTTCATACAACTATGGCAACATCCTTTCGCACGGCGCACGCTGATGCTGTGGCTGGTTTGGTTCGGCATCGTCTTTTCCTATTACGGCATTTTTACTTGGCTGCCGAAACTCTTGGTCGAACAAGGCAATACGGTGGTTAAAACCTTTGAATATGTGCTGGTGATGATAGTCGCGCAACTGCCCGGCTACATCGCGGCGGCGGCATTGGTGGAAAAAATCGGGCGCAAAGCGACTTTGGCGGGCTTTCTCGCCGCCTGCGCCGTCTGCGCGTGGTTTTTCGGGCAAAGCAGCAGCGCCGCCGAAGTGATGGCATGGGGCAGCCTGATGTCGTTCTTCAACCTCGGCGCATGGGGCGTTTTATACACCTACACGCCCGAACTCTACCCCCTCCGCTTCCGTGCCTTCGCTTCCGGCTGGGCTGGCGCAATCGGACGTATCGGCGGCATTCTTGCGCCTATGGTGGTCGCCAAAATGGTTGGCGGCAGCGGCGGATTCGGCAATATATTCATGATGTTCGCCGGCGTGATGATGCTGATTGTATTGGTGATTTTGGCATTGGGCGAAGAAACGAAAGGCAGGACGCTGGAAGACATCAACGGATAAACGCCGTTTTTCAAATCATCCCGCCAAATATAGTGGATTAACTTTAAATCAGGACAAGGCGACGAAGCCGCAGACAGTACAGATAGTACGGCAAGGCGAGGTAACGCCGTCCTGGTTTAAAGTTAATCCACTATAAAAGGTCGTCTGAAAGTGTCACTTCACCAAAGTCAAACAACACTTTCAGACGACCTATTTCATTGAAATCCGGCTACGCGCCCTACTCCGCCCAAATCACCGTTTCCGACGCATCGCGGCGCGGTTTCGGGGTGATGTCGCGCACACGGTAGCCGAAGGTTGCGGCGACGGATAAGCCGTAATGTTCAGGATCGAGCAATCCGGCTTCGGCAAGGATTTTTTCCACTGCGGCATACTCCATGCCTTCGATGGCGCAAGAATCAATGCCGAGCATCGCCGCGCCGGTAAGCATATTGCCCAGCGCGATGTAGGTTTGCTTGCTTGCCCAGTCAAACAGGGCGCGTTCGTCGTCGGCGATGGGCATATCGTGGGTTTGGAAACGGCGGTAGCGTTCAAATGCGCCTGCCCGTTCTTCGGCAGTCAGACCGCGTCTGTCCATCAATTCTTCAAAAGCGGGGCTGTCGTAGCGGGCGTGTTTTCGAGCCAACAGGAAAACGACGTGGCTGGCATCCGAAATGGAAGCCTGCATCCCCCAGGCGAAGGGTTTGATTTTTTCGCGCAAAGCTGCGTTCTGCACAACCACAAACTGCCACGGCTCGCAGCCGACGGAGCTGGGCGAGAGGCGGCCGAAATCAAGGATGGCGGCAAAATCTTCGGCACTGATTTTGCGCGCGGGGTCGTAGTAGCGGACGGAAACGCGGCGTTTGAAAATTTCGAGGGCTTGTTCGCGGGTCAGTATCATGATGATTCCTTTGATTGAGTATGAAAGGGGCTTTCTTTCGGACAATCAGAATGGTCAAACGTTCGCAAAGTTTGCAACACCAGCGGCAGCGAAACCGTTTGACGGTTGTGTGCAGAAAGGTAGGCGGCGTTAATCAGCTCCAGCGATTTCAAGCCTTCGCGTCCATCGACAACAGGCTCGGCTTTGCCGCGCAATACATCGACAACGTTCTGATAATACAGCGGATGTCCGAAACCGTACACCGACGTGGTTTCGTAATTGGCGGTTTTGACCTGCTCGTCGTAATCGCGCTCGTCGGCAAAATTCCATTCCTGAATTTCGTTCACCGCCATACCGCCGATGCGTACCGTGCCGGTTTCGCCCAAAATGGTAATCGAGCCTTCGAGGTTTTTCGGATAGGTGCACATGGTTACCGCCATCGAACCGAGCGTGCCGTCGCGCCAACGGAGGTTCATCACTCCTGTGTCTTCGGCTTCAATTTTGCGGTGGGTCGCAATCATCGCCTGCACTTCCGCCACCGGGCCGATAAGCCATTCCATCAAATCAACGTAGTGGCTTGCCTGATTCATGAACGCGCCGCCGTCCAGCTTCCAAGTGCCGCGCCAACCGCCTCCTTGGTCGTAATACGACTGCGGGCGCGTCCAAAAAACATTCAAATGCACCATATAGATTTTGCCGAAGCGTTGTTCTGCGACCGCGCGTTTGAGTAGTTGCAGCGTGGCGTTGAGGCGGTTTTGTTTCACGACAAACAAGCGTTTGCCCGCTTTGTCGGCAGCTTGAACCATAAGTTCGCCGTCAGTAAAGCAGGTTGCCATCGGTTTTTCGGTGACGACGTGAAAACCCGCTTCCAACGCCTCAACCGCCTGTTCGGGATGCAAACCGGACGGCGTGGTGATGACGATTACGTCGGCATCGGTTTCCGCCAACATTTCCGTATAGCGGGCATAGCCTTTCGCCCCGGTGCGTTTGACCGCCGCTTCAAGCGCGGCAGGATCGATGTCGCACACGGCAACGAGTTCGCAATCTTCTTGCAATACTTCAAACGAGCCAAAATGGTTGTTGGAAATACGGCCGCAGCCGACTAAGGCGAATTTGATTTTGCGGTTTTGAATGGTTTCAGACATTTTCAGACGACGTATATAGTTATAAAAAACGGAAAAAGATTATAGATAAATCAGCCCTCAACCGATACCTAAAATCATGAAAAATTTGACGGGGCGGCAAGATATGGGCGTGCTTTCCGCCGTCGGCCCTTTCCTTTCAAACTCAGGATGATATGAAGTTAATTTACAACAAATGCGTATCGTGGTTTATAATCCTACTCTTACGAAACAGGGGTGCTGCCTGACAC
The DNA here is from genome assembly GCA_963533245.1 of uncultured Neisseria sp. Classification (GTDB taxonomy): domain Bacteria; phylum Pseudomonadota; class Gammaproteobacteria; order Burkholderiales; family Neisseriaceae; genus Neisseria. Next base: position 8,839 of record CAUSOO010000067.1, on the reverse strand, counting down.
TCAGGCGGCTGAGAAATACCCTTTACACCCGATCGGGATAATACCTGCGTGGGGAGTTTTCACGGATTCTGTCTTTCAGACGGCCTTTTTTGATATTGAGGTCGTCTGAAAAAGCAAAACGCTCCTGTTTCTTCTTTTCAAACGAGAAAACAGGAGCATTTTTTATGACTACGCCAAAGAAAACCGCCAAAACTTCCGGCAACGAAGCGCGCGAGCTTGCCGACTTGAGCGAAGACATCGGCATCCGCTTCAAATATCCGAACTCGGAGCGCGTGTATCTGCAAGGCAGCCGCAACGACATCCGCGTGCCTTTGCGCGAAATCCGTCAGGATGACACCTACACGGCGCAAGGTACGGAAGCCAACCCGCCGATTCCCGTCTATGACACCAGCGGCGTGTACGGCGATCCGGCGGCGCACATCGACCTGAAACAAGGTTTGCCGCACGTCCGCACCGCATGGTTGGACGAACGCGGCGATACCGAAATCCTGCCCAAGCTCTCCAGCGAATACGGCATCGAACGCGCACACGACCCGCAAACCGCCCATTTGCGTTTCAACCAAATCACCCGCCCGCGCCGCGCCAAAGCAGGCCGCAACGTAACCCAGCTCCACTATGCGCGCCAAGGCATCATCACGCCCGAAATGGAGTTTGCCGCCATACGCGAACGCATGAAGCTGGACGAACTTTTCAGACGGCCCGAATACGTCAAGCTCTTGAAACAGCACGCGGGGCAAAGTTTCGGCGCGAACATCCCGACCCACCCCGACCAAATCACACCCGAATTCGTGCGCCAAGAAATCGCCGCCGGACGCGCGATTATCCCCGCCAACATCAACCACCCCGAACTCGAACCGATGATTATCGGCCGCAACTTCCGCGTCAAAATTAACGGCAATTTGGGCAATTCCGCCGTAACCTCCAGCCTGACCGAAGAAGTCGAAAAAATGGTGTGGTCGCTGCGTTGGGGCGCGGACACGATTATGGATTTGTCCACCGGCGCGCATATCCACGAGACGCGCGAATGGATTATCCGCAACGCGCCCGTCCCCATCGGCACGGTGCCCATCTATCAGGCTTTGGAAAAAACCGGCGGCATTGCCGAAGATTTGACTTGGGATTTGTTCCGCGACACCTTAATCGAGCAGGCGGAACAAGGCGTGGACTATTTCACCATACACGCGGGCGTGTTGCTGCGTTATGTGCCGATGACCGCCAACCGCCTCACCGGCATCGTATCGCGCGGCGGCTCCATCATGGCGAAATGGTGCCTTGCCCACCATCGGGAAAACTTCCTCTACACGCATTTCGACGAAATCTGCGAAATCATGAAAGCTTACGACGTATCGTTCAGCCTCGGCGACGGCCTGCGCCCCGGCTGCATTGCCGATGCCAACGACGAATCCCAATTCGCCGAGTTGCACACCTTGGGCGAATTGACCGATAAAGCGTGGAAACACGACGTACAAGTCATGATTGAAGGCCCCGGCCATGTACCGCTGCAACGCGTCAAAGAAAACATGACCGAAGAGCTGCAACACTGCTTTGAAGCACCTTTCTACACCCTCGGCCCGCTCGTTACCGACATCGCCCCCGGCTACGACCACATTACCTCGGGCATAGGCGCGACCAATATCGGCTGGTACGGCACAGCCATGCTCTGCTACGTTACCCCGAAAGAGCATCTCGGCCTTCCCGACAAAGAAGACGTGCGCACCGGCATCATCACCTACAAACTCGCCGCCCACGCCGCCGACCTCGCCAAAGGCTGGCCGGGCGCGCAGTTGCGCGACAATGCCCTGAGCAAGGCGCGTTTCGAATTCCGCTGGCGCGACCAATTCCGCCTCAGCCTCGACCCCGAACGCGCCGAGAGCTTCCACGACGAAACCCTGCCCGCCGAAGGCGCAAAAATCGCCCACTTCTGCTCAATGTGCGGCCCCAAATTCTGCTCGATGAAAATCACGCAGGAAGTGCGCGACTACGCCGACAAGCAAAAAGCCCAGCGGCAGGGCATGGAGGAAAAAGCGGTCGAGTTTGTGAAGAAAGGGGCTGAGATTTACAGTTGATAAAAAGGTCGTCTGAAAAGTTTTCAGACGACCTTTTTCTATTTCCTGAACTCTTCCCTGACGATATCCAGCCAAGCCCTGAGCGCGGGGGTGGGACGCTGGTGTTTTTTCCACGCCATCGTCAGTTGCCAGCGGATTTCGGGTTCGGTCAGCGGGACGGCGGCGAAGGTGTCGGGGTTGATTTTGCGGGCGTAGTATTCGGGCAGAAGGGCGATACCCATATGGTGCGCCACCATGTCGGCGAGCAGGTCCCATTGTCCGGTGCGGCAGACGACGTTGGGGGTGAAGCCTTGGCTGCGGCAGGCGGTTTGGATGGTTTCGTTGAGGGAAAATCCTGAGCCGAACAGGATAAAAGGTTCGTGTTGCAGGCTTTTGAGGCTGAGGGCGGCATGGCGGGCTTGGGCGCGCGGCATGAGGACGACGAGCGGGTAGTCGCAGAGGGTAATGCTGTCGAAGTCTTCGTGGACGGGGGCGAGCAGTTGTCCGGCGTCGAGTTCGTTGTTGCGCAAGGATTGTTCGATGGCGAGCGAACCTTGTTCGAGGAAGGTCAGTTCGATGCCGGGCCATTGGCGGCGGAAGCGGAACAGGGCGTTGCTGAGCAGGTCGCTGCCGAGTAGTGCCAAACCCAGCCGCAGCGTGCCGCTTTTGATGTGGCGGTAGCCGTCGATGCGGGCGAGCAGCAGGTCGCGTTCGTGCAGGAGGTTCAGCGCGTGGCGGTACACTTCTTCGCCGATGGGCGTGGTGGTGACTTGGCGTTTTTTGCGGCCGTTTTCTTTAACCAACAATGGCACGCCCAGCTCTTCTTCCAATGCCTGTATGGTTTTGCTGACGGTAGGCTGGGTCAGGTTGAGCGCGGATGCGGCGGCAGAAAAACTTTGCAGGCGCACGAGTTCGGCGAAACAGTGCAGGCTTTTGAAGTCCATTATTCCTCTTAGGCATGATTTTGACGGGGATAATTCATATTATGCGTAAAGGGAACCCCTATAATCAAGCCTTTTGCGGATGCAGGCATTGCACCCGACGTTACCTCAAACAACTATATCGATTACTACTAAACATCATGGATTCTTTCAGCAGAATTTTTCAGACGGCCTTGCAACTGGCCATTGTCGGCTTGGTATGGGCCGTATCGGAAGCCGTAGTGCGTTTTACCCACCTTCCCGTATCTTCGGGCGTATTGGGCCTGTTTTTAATGTTGGCCCTGCTGGGTAGCGGCGTGATTAAAGTCGGCATGGTCGAGCGCGGCGCCAAATGGGTGTTGGGCGAACTGGTGTTCTTCTTCATCCCGATTATGGTATCCGTGTTGCAGTACCGCGATTTGCTGATGTCGGAAGGCTGGCAGCTCGTGCTGACCATCGCCGTCGGCACCGCGCTGGTGATAATCAGCACGGCGCTGACGCTGAATTTCTGCTACCGCTGGAAACGCCGTCTGCATAAAAAGCTGCACGCCTGATAAGGAATAAAAATGGATTACGCCGCACTCGCCTGCTTCGTCTGGACCTGTTTCGCCTATTTTGTGGCGAAAAAAATCTACCGCAAAAAACCGCTGATGATTTTCTCGCCCGTCGTTACCGTCTCGGCCAGCACCATCATCCTGATGCTGCTTTTGGGCATTTCCTACGAAACCTACCACAAGTACACGCAAGGCATCGTTTTCCTGCTCACGCCGGTAACGGTTGCCTTTGCCATCCCGATTTATGAAAACCGCGAAGTCATCCGCCGCCAGCTTCCCATCCTGTCAATAGCGATTTTGGTCGGCATGTTCGTCGGCGTGGCCAGCGCGTTTTTGATGGGCAATATGTTCCACTTCGACAGCGAAGTCACCAACAGCCTGATGGCACGCTCGATTTCCACGCCGTTTGCCGTCGTGTTGGCAAGTGAAATCCACGGCTCGGCGTCGCTGGTATCGCTGTTTACCATCATCACCGGCTTCGTCGGCATGATATTCGGCGATTTGTTTTTAGCGTTCACCCGTATCCGCTTCCACACCGCCAACGGCGTCGCACTGGGCAACGCCGCCCACGGCTTCGGCACTTCCCGCGCCGGACAACGCCACGAAACCGAAGGTGTGATGGCGAGCCTGACCATGATTTTAGCGGGGCTGTTTATGGTCATCATCGGGCCGAGCATGGTGCATTTGGTGGTTTGGCTGATGGGCTGAACGGCAGTTTTATAGTGGATTAACTTTAAACCAGTACGGCGTTGCCTCGCCTTGCCGTACTATCTGTACTGTCTGCGGCTTCGTCGCCTTGTCCTGATTTAAATTTAATCCACTATACAAAGATATTGGCAACGTCGTCTGAAAAGCCGTTTGCAGGTTTTCAGACGACCTTTTTTTGAGTTGGCCGCGGATATAAACGTTGACAATGACAAAATATTAATACTATGCTGAAGTATTACTCACTAGCGGATATATTATGCAAACAACTCATCCGAACCCATCCCTCCGTCTCAACATCATCGGCACAGGCAAAGGACTGCCTTCGCGGCTGGTCCCTTCCACCGAAATCGATGCCCTGCTCGGCATCAAAGAAGGCCGCACCGAAAAACTCAGCGGCTTGGCGCAACGCTACTTTCTGGCGGACGACGAATCTGCCGATGCGATGCAGCTTCAAGCCGCAAAAAATGCGCTGGCGGCGGCAGGCATCACGATTGACGATGTGGATTGCGTCATCAACGCTTCGGGTATCGACCGTCAATGCATTCCCTTCAATGCCGCGCATACATTACGGCTGCTGAAGCCCGCTCGCCCGATTGCCGCATTCGACGTCAACATGACCTGTTTGTCGTTCTTACGCAGCTTGGATTTGGCGGATTCGCTGTTACACAAATATCCCACCATTTTATTGCTCAGCTGCGATGTCGCCTCTGTCGGCTTGGACTGGAACGATTTTCACAGTTCGACCATTTTCGGCGACGGCGCGGCGGCGGCGGTCATCAGGTCGTCTGAACGCGGCGGCGTACTGACAAGCAAATTCGAGGTACATCCCGAAGGCTACGAATTCTGCACCATTCCCGCGGGCGGCTATGAAAACCACCCATCCAAACATCCCGAAAGCTATGTCTCCCAAGCGTATTTCCACATGAACGGCAAAAAGCTCTACAAACTTGCCGCCGAAGCCATACCCGGCTTCTTGGATGAAACGTTGGCGCAGGCGGATTTGACGTTGGCAGACATAGACTGGATCGTTCCGCATCAGGCAAGCCGCGGCGCTTTGCAACACATCATCAGCCGTCTGAAACTCGATCCTGCCAAAATCGTCGATATTTTCAACACCCACGGCAACCAAATCTCCGCCTCCATCCCCTCCGCGCTTCACCACCTGCTGACCGACTTCCCCGTCCGATCCGGCGATAAAGTTTTGCTGTTCGGCACATCCGCAGGCGTGGGCTTGGGCGCATTGGTTTGGGAAAAACCATGAAAAAGGCCATCGTCACCGGCGCGACCGGCGGACTGGGGCGCAATCTTGTGCAGACGCTGCTTGCCCAAGGCTGGCAGGTAGCCGCCTGCGGGCGCAATGCCGAAATCGGCAAAATGCTGGATACCGAATTTCACGCCTTCGATTTGTCCGACCGCAATCAGACCCTGAAGGCATTTTCCAATGCCGATATCGTGTTCCATTGCGCCGCGCTGTCCTCGCCGTGGGGACGTTATGAAGATTTCTACCGCGCCAACGTGACCGCCACGCAAAATGTCTTAGCGGCGATGCGGCAGCACCATATCGGCAAGCTGGTACACGTTTCCACGCCCAGCATCTATTTCGACTACCTCGACCAGCACAAAGTCCCCGAAACCTTTATCAGCCGCCACTTCGTCAACGACTACGCCTACACCAAATTCCTTGCCGAACAAGAAGTCGCCGCCGCCACCGACCTCTCCAGCATCATCATCCGTCCGCGCGGCATTTTCGGCGAATACGATACCGCCGTCCTGCCGCGCCTGCTCAAAATCTCCGAAAAAGGCTTTCTGCCGCTGATTCGGCGCAGCGGCCGCGAAGCAGGCGGCGCATTAGTGGACGTGACCTACGTCGGCAACGTCGTCCATGCCCTTCTGTTGGCAGCTAAAGCCGATGTGCCCCGCGCCATGCCGTTCAACATCACCAACGGCGAACCGCAAACCATCGCCGCACTCTACCGGCAAATCATCGATACCCTGCATCTCGGATGTCGTCTGAAACCCGTCTCCTACCGCCTGATTGACAGCGTTGCCCGCCTACTGGAAACGCAGGCGCGGCTGACCCGTTCCTTTCGCGAACCCCTCGTCACCCGTTACAGCATAGGCACGATTTCTTTCGACCAAACCCTAGACATCAGCCGCGCCCGTTCGCTGCTCGGCTACGAACCCCAAATCAGCATTGCCGACGGACTGCGGCAATACGCCCGCTCCTTGAAAGGCTGAAGCTATGGACATCCGTTTCTACCACACCGGCTACTGCACCCATCCCGAATGTATGGTCGAACGGGGCGGCAGCCTGCGTAAAGCCGCCTTTCCCGCCATGACCGCCCACATCACCCACCAAGGCGGCAACCTGCTGTTCGATACCGGCTACGCACCCCGCTTTTTCCAGGCCTGCCGCCGATTTCCCGAAAAATTTTACGCGCTGACCACGCCCGTCACCCTCAGCCAACCGACCATACGCGAGCGTTTGGGCGATGCCGCGCACGACATCAACCAAATCTTCCTCTCCCACCTGCACGCCGACCATATTGCCGGCCTCAAAGACTTCCCCGACGCGGAAATCATCCTTTCCCGCGCCGCCTACGATTTTGTTTACCGTACCGACAAACCCGAAAGCCTGACCAACCGCATCATCGAAGTCAAACAAGGCTTCCTGCGCGAGCTGTTGCCCCAAGACCTGCCGCAGCGCGCCCGCTTTATCGAAGATATGCCCGAAGTCCGCCTTGACGAAGCGTTTTACCCGTTTGAACAAGGCTACCGCATCAGTGCCGATTTGATTGCCGTCGCCCTGCCCGGCCATGCCGCCGGACAATACGGGCTGATAGCCGGAGAATTTTTCCTGATTGCCGACGCCGTTTGGCGGTTTGCGACCATCAGCCACAACCGCCGCCCCAACCCCCTTACCGGCCTTATCGCGCAAAACCGCAACGCCGTCCAAGCCACCATAGACCGCCTGCAAGACCTCCACCGCCGCAACCGCGAAATCATCCTCGTTCCCAGCCATTGCGAACCCACCTTGCGTCGATTGGGCATGGAAGGTTTGGATTAAAGCAGGTCGTCTGAAAACCCGACGAGCAAAGCCCCTCAACTGCACAAAAGAACACACCATGAAACCTTCAAAATGGCAAATCCTCAAATCCTTTTTCCACACACGAAACTACACGGAACGCGCCGCCCTTGAAGCACACCAGCAAAAACAGCTCGACCGCCTTTTAACGAACCACAACAGCCGCTTCTACCCCCACAGCGCCAAGCTGCAAGACTACCCCGTTATCAACAAACGCATCTTCATGCAGCATTTCGCCGACATCAACGCCTACGGCATCAGCGAAAAAGATGCCCTCTCCGTCGCGCTCAAAGCCGAAGAAAGCCGCGACTTCAGCCCCGTTTTTCAGACGACCTCGGGCAAAGAAATCACCGTCGGGCTTTCCTCCGGCACCAGCGGCAACAGGGGCATTTTCCTCGTTTCCCCCGAAGAGTCCGCCCTGTGGGCAGGCTATATGCTCAAACGTATGCTGCCCCGCCCCTACCTCGCCCGCCACAGCATCGCCTTCTTCCTGCGCGCCAACAGCAACCTCTACACCGCCGTCAAAAGCCCGCTGATACGCTTTGAGTTTTACGACCTGCTCGAAGCCTTGGACGCGCACATCCCAAGGCTCAACGCGCAAAAGCCCACCATCCTCATCGCCCCCGCCCAAGTATTGCAGCAGCTTGCCCGACACCCCGACCTCGCCATACACCCCAAAAAAATCATCTCCGTTGCCGAAGTCTTAGAACCACAAGTCAAAACCCGCATCGAACAACGCTTCGGCACACCGGTTCACCAAATCTACCAATGCACCGAAGGCTTCCTTGCCCACACCTGCGCCCACGGCAACCTGCATCTGAACGAAGACATGGTCTATATCGAAAAAGACTGGATAGACCGCGAAAGCGGCCGCTTCGCCCCCATCATCACCGACTTCAACCGCAAAAGCCAACCCGTCATCCGCTACCGCCTCGACGACGTTTTGATTGCCAACGACGCCCCCTGCCCCTGCGGCAGCGCATTCACCCGCATCAGCGCCATTGAAGGACGCTGCGACGACATCCTCGACGCACGCACGGCAAACGGCGAACCTTACGCCCTCTACGCCGACTTCATCCGCCGCGCCATGATTTCAGACAACCTCATCCAAGAATACCGTGTCGAGCAACACGGCAAAGCCCTGCATATTTTCCTCACGCCCGACACAGAACAAACCCGCGCCGCCGCCACACACAACCTAGACCGCCTGTGGCAGACGCTGCAACTTCGCCCTTTCGATTACATTTTCCAGCCGGAACAAACCCGCCCCCTGCACCAAAAACGCCGGCGCGTGACGAAAATTTCCCCGTATAGCGAAAATACATAATTGTTTTAATGTGTTATCTTTCCAAGCAAAGACAAAAAGAGTCGTCTGAAAAATTTCAGACGACCCTTCCAGTAAAAAGAAAACGCCATACCCGACCTTACCTTCCTATAGTGGATTAAATTTAAATCAGGACAAGGCGACGAAGCCACAGACAGTACAGATAGTACGGAACCGATTCACTTGGTGCTTCAGCACCTTAG
>CAUSOO010000066.1:0-12146 GCA_963533245.1 uncultured Neisseria sp. | reverse complement strand
TTCTCTTTGAGCTAAGGCGAGGCAACGCCGTACTGGTTTAAAGTTAATCCACTAACTTTCGCAAAATCAACAAGACGCGCGAAATACCACAAAGGTCGTCTGAAAACCGATATTCAAGGTTTTCAGACGACCCTCAAACTTGACAGAAACGACGCAATCAAAGATAATCCCGCAATTCATTTGCAGCCGCATCGACGGCATACCCGGCACCAAGCCGACTTGTTAGGAGGTGATGTTTACATCACGGCGCGTATCCCGCCGGTCGCAAGACACCCGAGATACAAATAACCATTTTTTGACAAACCGCCCCTTTTACCTTTATCCCTTTCGGCGGTTTGAAACCAGAATTCAATTTAAAGGAAATAAAATGCCTGCAATCCGCGTTAAAGAAAACGAACCCTTCGAAGTAGCCATGCGCCGTTTCAAACGTGCCGTAGAAAAAACCGGTCTGTTGACTGAGCTGCGTGCCCGTGAAGCTTACGAAAAACCGACTACCGAGCGCAAACGCAAAAAAGCCGCAGCCATAAAACGCCTGCAAAAACGCCTGCGCAGCCAACAACTGCCTCCTAAAATGTACTAAACATCAATTGCAGGTCTGCCCTGTGATGCCGAAACACACCGCAAGGCTTGACCTGCGGTGTGTTTTGTTTTTCAGACGACCTGTAAGACAAAAGGTCGTCTGAAAAATAGAGAATCCCTAAGGCAGTATGTGCAATACCATCTTCCATTTTTCCTGAAAGTCATCTTATGAGCCTGAAAGCACAATTAACCGAAGACATGAAAACCGCGATGCGTGCCAAAGATCAAACTACGTTAAGCACCATCCGCCTCATCAATGCCGCCATCAAACAATTTGAAGTGGACGAGCGCACCGAAGCCGATGACGGCAAAGTGATTGCCATCATCACCAAAATGGTCAAACAGCGCAAAGACAGCGCCAACATCTACGCCGAAGCAGGCCGTCAGGACTTGGCGGACAAAGAAAATGCCGAAATCGAAATCCTGCACCGCTACCTGCCGCAAATGATGTCTGCCGAAGAAATCCGCACTGCTGTGGAAACCGTAATCGCCATGACCGGTGCTTCCGGTATGGCCGACATGGGCAAAGCCATGGGCGTGTTGAAAACCCAGTTGGCGGGCAAAGCCGATATGGGTGAAGTCAACAAAATCCTTAAAGCTGCGCTGACTTCATAATTGAATACCGACCGCTTTGGACGGATTCAAGAACAACAAAAAGGCCGTCTGAAAATGGGATTCCCGTTTTCAGACGACCTTTTTTAAGCTTAGGCTTACCGTTTGCCGATATTGTAAAATATCTTGCCCATATCGTTTAAGAAACGGGGTTCGCGCTGGATCAGGTAAACAATCAAGGGGATATTGCCGATGGCGACGATCAGGTAAAGCAGGGAAATGCTGTCGAACAGCATCAAGAGTACCGCGCTTAAAATGGCAGCCGATACCATGAACACGCCATTGATAATGTTGTTGGCGGCGACGGCGTGGGCGCGGAAGGATTCGCTGCTGGCGGTTTGCAGCCAAGTGTAGAGCGGGACGGAGAAGAAGCCGCCGAAGAAGCCGATCAGCGTCATGACGAGCATGACGGGATACGCCATGCCTTGCGACAGGAACCAGGTGATGCCGTTGAGTTCGGTAAAGCGTTGCCCTTGGGTCAGCCATACCAAAATCAAGCCGAATACAGTCAAACCGGTCGTGCCGACGGTTACCAAGCCCAAGAGCAGGCGTTCGTGGCTGAGTTTGGCGCACAACACCGAGCCGGCGGCGATGCCGATGGAGAATAGGGCGAGCATGAGGTTGAAGACGTTGTCGTTGCCGCCTAAATGGATTTGCGTGAAGGTCGGCAGTTGGGTGGTGTAAACCGAGCCGATAAACCAAAACCATGATATGCCGATGATGGATGTGAAGACGGAATCATATTGCGCGGTTTCACGCAGGAGTGCGTGCGTACCTTTGACGATGTTCCATTCGATTTTGGTGTTGGGCGCTTTGGCGGGGACGTTAGGCATGAAGAAGCTGGTCAGCGTGCCGCCGATGGCGACGAGCAAGACTAAGATGCCGACGACGGAGGGCGGCAAGCCTGCGACGGACGTGCCTAAAATCTGACCGAACAAAATGGCGATGAACGTTCCCGATTCGATCAGGCTGTTGCCCATAATCAGCTCTTTGTCGTTGAGGTAATCGGGCAGGATGGCGTATTTCAGCGGGCCGAACAGCGTCGATTGCGCGCCCATGCAAAACAGACAGACCAAGAGCAGCGGGGCGGACTGGATATAGAAACCGAACGCCGCCACCGCCATGATGATGATTTCCAATACTTTGATCCATCGCGCCAAGACGGCTTTGTCGAATTTGGTGCTCAGTTGTCCCGACAGCGCGGAAAACAGGAAATACGGCAGGATAAACAGCAGCGCGCCCAAGTTCAGCATTTGGCTGGCGGGCAGGAAGTTGTTTTTGCCCAAACCGTAGAAGCTGATCATCACAAACAGCGCGGTTTTGAACATATTGTCGTTGAACGCGCCCAGAAACTGCGTGCCGAATAGTGGGGCGAAACGGCGGCTGGTCGGGAAATTCAGATTGTCTTTTTTGAGGCTCATTTTTCGGATTCTTATTCTTCTTTTTCTATTTCGTTTTCAAGCAGTTTGTCGGTGGAATCGTCGTCCATCAGGATGCGGTGTGCCGGTCCTTCGAGATCGTCAAACTGTCCGTTTTTGCCCGACCACCAGAAAAAATAGCCGATGGCAAACGCCAAAATAATGCTGATGGGCACTAAGATAAACATACTTTCCATCACATCGCTCCGGTCAAATCGGTTAAGACAAAAGTCTGTCCCGATACGGTCAGATATTCGTTGCGCAGCGAGCCGACGGGGGCGTCGTCAAAAAACAGTTCGATACGGTCTTTTACGACACGCCAATATTGCGGAATCTCGGTTTGCCCGAAAGGCGCCAAAACCTCCGCCGCCGCGCCTTCTTCACTTTGCAGCTTGACGGCGAAACGCCCGCTCTGCGGCTGCGTTTCGGATTCATCATCCGGCAGCATGATGAAAAAGCCCACATGGGCGCCTTGTTGCGTATGGATACTGAAATAGTGCATATCAAAGAATCTTAAAAGGCTGCCGCTGTTTTCAGACGACATAGTGAATACAAAAACTTTCTAAATGTAACAGTTTGACACGCCCCTGCAAAGGGCTTTACGCCCCCGCATTCGACAGGTCGTCTGAAAACAAACCGTTTCCCTTTAAACATCAATATCTTCCTTTATCGCTTTCCGCATGCTCCAAGTCAAACATTAAGCCAAGCAGCCGCCCCCGTTTTTTGCTAGAATAGCGCGGTTTACATTCATCAACCGATTTCAGACGACCCCGTCCAACCGGCGGCGGCAGAAACCACACGGAAAGCAATATTCATAAAGTTGCCCCATTCCGAATGTAGCAATCATTTTTATTTCATAGATTTTACGCCACCAACCGATACGGCCTGCCGCGCAGATGCCCGGCTCGAACCTCAACGCATCCACTATGCCTGCGGGAGGTGTTTGGCGGTATATCCACGACAAAGAACAGATTGCCGATACTGCCCGCACAGGTCGTCTGAAACATCCAGGAGCCACAACAAATGACCCAAAAACTCATCCTAGTTTTGAACTGCGGCAGCTCATCCCTCAAAGGCGCCGTGCTGGATAACGACAGCGGCGAAGTCCTGCTCAGCTGCCTTGCCGAAAAACTCAACCTGCCCGACGCTTACATCACGTTCAAAGTAAACGGCGAAAAACACAAAGTCGACCTGTCCGCCAAGCCCGACCACACCGGCGCAGTTGAAGCCCTGATGGAGGAACTCAAAGCCCACGGCCTCGACAGCCGCATCGGCGCCATCGGCCACCGCGTTGTCAGCGGCGGCGAACTGTACAGCGAATCCATCCTCGTTGACGACGAAGTCATCGCCGGCATCGAAAAATGTATCCCACTCGCCCCGCTGCACAACCCCGCGCACCTCTTGGGCCTGCGTGCCGCACAAAGCATTTTCAAAGGCCTGCCCAACGTCGTCGTGTTCGACACCGCTTTCCACCAAACCATGCCGGAACACGCCTACACATACGCGATTCCGCATGAACTGTATGAAAAATACGGCTTGCGCCGCTACGGCGCACACGGTACCAGCTACCGCTTCGTTTCTGATGAAACCGCCCGTTTCCTCGGCAAAGATAAAAAAGACCTGCGCATGGTGATTGCCCACTTGGGTAACGGTGCGTCCATTACCGCCGTCGCCAACGGCGAATCACGCGATACCAGCATGGGCCTGACCCCGCTGGAAGGCCTCGTGATGGGTACGCGCAGCGGCGACATCGATCCCGCAGTCTTCGGCTTCCTCGCTGAAAACGCCAACATGACCATCACCCAAATCACCGACATGCTGAACAAAAAATCCGGCCTGCTCGGTTTGTCCGGCCTGTCCAATGACTGCCGTACCATCGAAGAAGAATCCGGCAAAGGCCATCCCGGTGCGAAACTCGCCCTGGACGTCTTCATCTACCGCCTCGCCAAATACATCGGCAGCATGGCTGTGGCAGCCGGCGGTCTGGACGTACTCGTCTTCACCGGCGGTATCGGCGAAAACTCCGACATCATCCGCGAGCGCGTACTCGGCTACCTGGGCTTCCTCGGTCTGAAAGCCGACCACGAAGCCAACCTGAAAGCCCGCTTCGGTAACGCAGGCGTGATTACGACTGCCGACAGCGCAGCCGTCGCCGTTGTTATCCCGACCAACGAAGAATTGATGATTGCACACGACACTGCCCGTCTGAGCGGCCTGTAATACAGCGAGTCATCCGATAAAAAACCTGCCGAAAACGGCAGGTTTTTTGTTTGTGCTGCAAAAAAGCATGATTTGTCTGCATGACCCGCTTCGGGATTTTCTCTCCGCCGTCAAACGAAAGGGGAGAGTGTAGTTTTTTCTGCTTCGTATCCACTATATTCATCCTGATTTCCTCCCTTTCAGCAAGAGCCGCGATAAGTTGCTTTTCAGTAAAAAGGTCGTCTGAAAACCATTTTCAGACGACCTTTTCATCGCTATTGCTTCACAGGCTTCAAAGTCGGCAAAACCGTATCCCAAATGGCAAGGACTTCGGCTTCGCTGCGCTTCGTCCCGTCTTTTTTCTCCGCGCCAAACTGCATCATGATGCGCGGGTTGCCGCCGTCGCGTTCCCAAAAGAACATATATTTGTTACCGCCCCATTTCACCAATTTTTCCTCGCCCGGCATACCGTTGATGGTGCGTTTGCCTTGGCGGATGGTGCGGGTTAACGCTTTAACCATTGCGCCTTTCCCCAGATTTACCTTACGTTGCAGCAACGTCGGTTCGCCTGCTTTCAACACGTCGCCGTGCATGATTTCCAGACTCATATCGTGTTGTTTGGCAAATTCGACGGTGCTATGGACTTCAAACGGTTTTTTGCCGTCGTCCGCGATAAAACCGCCTATCAGACAAATGCCGTGTTTATTTGGCACTTCAAATTCCTGCCTGGTTTTCAAACCGCTGAGGATTTCTTGACGGAATTTTTTCTCTATGCTGTTTATCGCTTCTTTTTCTTGGGCTTTCCAGTTGGCAGGGGCTTTGCCGTTTTCGGCAGGGATATAGAAATAGCTGCGTACGATATAGGCGTCATCATTATCCAGCTTGAAATATAAATCAGCTTCGTAGGGCATTCCCTTCTCTTTAACTGTAATGCTGCGCTCCCAAGAAAAATCGCTGCGTGTTACCTGCATGATTGCCCGATCCGGAATCAGGGTGCGGGTATCGACGACAATATCGGTTCCATCATAACCATATTGTTTATTCTCATTGATGGTGCTTACGTTTCTTTTCCAGTCGTTAAACATGACCATCACACTCCAGCCGTTATACTTAAGCCATGTACTGCCATGACGGCGTTTGGACGGCAGACGCAATCGATAGCGGCCGCTGCAATAGGGCTGTGCGGTCCAATAGGCGGTATCAATGGCGGATTTGGTGGTGGTCGGAGAGGTTTCTGCCGATGGGGAAACGGTGGGCGTGCAGGCTGTGGCGGCAAGTATTAAAGACAGCGTGGTCAGACGGATGGACATGGATAAGCTCCGTGATTGAATAGGGGTCGTCTGAAAGTATAGTTTATTCAGACGACCTTTGTCATAAAACGGGCCTGGCGGTATTTATTCGACATGGGCGGGCATTTCGCGCGTCCGTAAGATGGGCGGTATGTCGATAATGTCGGTAGGGAAAATGACGGTTTGGCTTTATAATCTGATTCATTCTTTTCAGGCAAACCATTATGGAACACGATTCAAACGAAACCATGCGCCTTTCCAAGCGTATGGCGCAATTGGGCTTATGCTCGCGCCGCGAGGCGGACAGCTACATCGAGCAAGGCTGGGTCAAGGTTAACGGGCAAACCGCCGTACTCGGTCAGAAAGTAACCGAACGCGACCGCATCGACCTCAACCGGCAGGCGCATGAAAAACAGGCGGAGCGCGTTACCATCCTGCTCAACAAGCCCGTCGGCTACGTCAGCGCGCAGGCGGAAAAAGGCTACAAATCCGCCGCCGAGCTGATTACCGCCGACAACCGTTGGGAAGGCGACGACAGCCGCATTCCGTTCAGCGAAAAACATAAATTCGGCTTGGCGCCCGCCGGCAGGCTGGACATTGATTCCGTCGGCTTGCTGGTGTTAACACAGGACGGGCGCATCGCCAAGCAGCTTATCGGCGAAAACAGCGGCAGCGAAAAAGAATATTTGGTGCGCGTGCGCGGCAAATTGGACGAAAAAGGACTTGCCTTGCTCAACCACGGATTGAGTTTGGACGGCGAGAAATTGCGCCCCGCCAAAGTAGAATGGCAAAACGAAGACCAGCTGCGTTTCGTGTTGAAACAAGGCAAAAAACGGCAAATCCGCCGTATGTGCGAACTCGTCGGTTTGCGCGTCGTCGGGCTGAAGCGGATTCGGATGGGTAAGGTCAAACTGGGCAAACTGCCGCCCGGCAAATGGCGTTACCTGCGGGCGGATGAATCGTTTTGATTGGATTTGAACTTGGAAATGACGGCAAGAGGTCGTCTGAAAACGTCACTGTATCCGTTTTATAAAGACAATAATATGAATTTAGAAACCAAAATCCCGCCGCCGGCGGTATGTTTTATCTGCGCATTGCTGATGTATGCCTCTGCGCAAGTATCCGCGCTGGCAGGCATGCTGCCGCGCTTTCCGATATTGCTGTCGGTTGTTTTGATAGCGTTTGGGACGGCGTTGGGCGTATCAGGTGTGTGGGCGTTTCGCCGTGTGCGCACGACCGTCAGCCCGTTCAATCCCGAACAAACCGAACACTTCGTTTCAGACGGCGTGTACCGTCTCAGCCGCAACCCGATGTATGCGGGCATGGGCTTCTGGCTGGCGGCATGGGCGGGACACTTGGCGCATCCGCTGCCGTGGCTGTTTTTGGCGGTATTCGCCGCCTATATGACGCGTTTCCAAATCATGCCTGAAGAACGCGTTTTGGCGCGGAAATTCGGTGCTGAGTATGAAGCGTACTGCCGACGCGTCCGCCGTTGGTTATAAAAGCGGAAACGTCAAATCAGGTATCGCCCCTGCGCCTTTGTGGCATGAAATGATCCGGCTCGCCGATTGACTTTGAATTGTGTGAATCCGCGATGGTTCAAATCAAACAAAAGGTCGTCTGAAACCCAAAAACAAGGTTTCAGACGACCTTTTTAGTCAACTGCCTACGTCAAATTAATGATGACCGCAGCCGCATTCTTTTTTCATGTCGATGACCATGCGGCCGGTGATTTTGCCTTCGCGCATTTCTTGGAAAATCGCCGGAGCTTCGTCCAAAGCACGCAGTTGGACTTTTGGTACCACCAAGCCTTCTGCGCCGAATTGGAAGGCTTCTTCCAAGTCTTTGCGCGTACCGACCAGCGAGCCGACCACTTCGATGCCGTCCAAGACCAGACGTGGGATGGACAGATCCATAGATTCGGGCGGCAAGCCGATGGCAACGACGCGGCCACCTGCACGGACGCAGTCCACGGCAGAGTTGAACGCGGCGGCGGATACGGCGGTAACAACGGCTGCGTGTGCGCCGCCGGTTTTTTCCTGAATCACTTTGGCTGCGTCTTCTTTGGCGGCGTTAATGACTAAATCTGCGCCGCTTTCTTTAGCGAATGCCAGTTTTTCATCATTGATGTCGATGGCGACGACGTGTGCGCCGAATACTTTTTTCGCGTATTGGACACCCAAGTTGCCCAAACCACCCGCGCCGTAAACGGCAATCCATTGTCCCGGACGCACGCCGGAAACTTTCACGCCTTTGTAAGTGGTTACGCCGGCGCAGGTGATGCTGGAGGCTTGTGCAGGATCGAGGCCGTCGGGTACTTTGACGGCATAGTCCGCATCTACGATACAGTGGGTCGCCATGCCGCCGTCGGCGGTGTAACCTGCGTTCAATACGGAACGGCACAAGGTTTCGCGTCCGGTATTACAGTATTCGCACGAACCGCAGCTTTGGAACAACCATGCGATGCTGACGCGGTCGCCGACTTTCAGGGCATTCGCGCCCGGAGCGACTTCTTTGACGATGCCGATGCCTTCGTGTCCCAACACGCGGCCCGGTTTTTCGCCGTAGTCGCCTGCCGCAACGTGCAAGTCGGTATGGCACACGCCGCAATATTCGACTTCAACCAACGCCTCGCCGTATTCCAACGGGCGCAGTTCGCGTTCTACAACTTCTACATCGCCTGCTACATTTTGATTCACAACAACTGCTTGCATCTTCATGGTGTTCTCCTTGGCATTCGTAAGAAATCCGTAAACGGTTGGGCGGGATAACGCCTTTCCTGTAAATGAGAATACTCCCCTTCATTTCGCCGTGTCAACACCCTATCTTTTTGAAAAATAAGAAATAAAATGTTATACCATAACATTTTATCTGCGTAAAAATATACCTGTTAAAGCACTGAAAAATTCTTACACATATCATGTAAAAAAGGTCGTCTGAAAACTTTAAATATATTAACAAACGCGCTTCGTTTCCATACAGGGTCAAGCCTTACCGGTTTAAATTTCCTATTTTAGAAAATTACATATTTGGAATTTCGAGAACGTTATCATTTTTAGTGCTTGAACTGAAAGAGAAAAAATACTATCCTGTTTTCAGACGACGTTTGAGGAACGTCCAAAACCTAAGAAAGACAACCAAGGAGACAGCATCATGGCAAAAGATTTAAATGTGTTTGATAAAGAGTACGGCCTCTTGATTAACGGCGTGTGGACGAAACCCGGCGCGCTTTTGGATTCATACAATCCTGCCAACGGCGAAGTATTGGCGAAATTCACCGACGCGACCGATGCCGATGTGGATGCCGCCGTCGCCGCCGCGCAGGAAGCGTTCAAAACATGGCGCAAAACCACCACCACCGAACGCGCCGCCATACTCAACAAAATCGCCGATGTGATTGACGACAACTTGGAATTGTTCGCCTTGCAGGAAACGCTGGACAACGGCAAACCCATCCGTGAAACCCGCGCCGCCGACATCCCGCTGGCTTCCGACCATTTCCGTTATTTCGCCAGCGTCATCCGCGGCGAAGAAGGCACCGCAACCCAGCTTGACTCCGAAGACCTGTCTATCGTCCTGCGCGAACCCATCGGCGTAGTCGGTCAGATTATTCCGTGGAACTTCCCTTTCCTGATGGCGGCTTGGAAAATCGCCCCCGCGCTCGCCGCAGGCTGTACCATCGTTATCCACCCGTCTTCCAGCACTTCGCTGAGCCTGTTGTCGTTCGCCCAAAAAATCAACCACTTGCTGCCTAAAGGCGTGTTGAACATCATCACCGGACGCGGTTCCAAATCCGGCGAATACATGCTGCACCACAAAGGCTTCAACAAACTGGCCTTTACGGGTTCGACAGAAATCGGCCGCCACATCGGCATCGCCGCCGCCGAAATGCTGATTCCCGCCACCTTGGAGCTGGGCGGCAAATCTGCCAACATCTTCTTTGACGACATGCCGTTCGACAAAGCCCTCGAAGGCGCGCAAAAAGGTATTTTGTTCAACCAAGGCCAAGTGTGCTGCGCCGGTTCGCGCATCTTCGTTCAGGAAGGCATTTACGACAAATTCGTCAACGCCTTGGCGGAAGAGTTCAAAAAAATCAAAGTCGGCCTGCCTTGGGAAGACGATACCCAAATGGGTTCGCAAGTCAACGCCGGTCAGCTTGAGACCATTTTGAAATACGTCAAAATCGGCGAACAAGAAGGCTGCCGCATCATTACCGGCGGTAAGAAAATCGAAGGCGAGTTGGGCAAAGGCGAATTTGTCGAACCGACCTTGATCGAAGCCGGCAGCAACAACGCCCGCGTTGCCCAAGAAGAAATCTTCGGCCCGGTTGCTACTGTGATTAAATTCAAAACCGAAGAAGAAGTCATCAAAATGGCCAACGACAGCGAATACGGTTTGGGCGGCGCAGTTTGGAGCAAAGACATCAACCGCTGCCTGCGCGTTTCCAATGCGCTGGAAACCGGTCGCGTCTGGGTGAACTGCTACAACCGCCTGCCCGCAGGCGCACCGTTCGGCGGCTACAAAACTTCAGGTATCGGCCGCGAAACCCACAAAATGATGCTCGCCGCCTACACGCAGGTGAAAAACATCTACATTTCCACCCGCGAAGAGCGCGAAGGCTTCTATTGATTACCTGTTGAACATCGTTTATTGATGTAGAAAAAAGGTCGTCTGAAAATCCGGATTCGGGTTTCAGACGACCTTTTTTAAAATTTCATTCAGTTGTCATTACCTTATTGGGGTTCCAAGCCATAGTCGGTTCATTTGTTTTATCTAAATATAGAGCCTGCTATCAGCCTGCCGAACTCAACAGAGAAGACCGTATCCACATATTACTGTATCTACCTAGAAAAACTTTTCATGTATTAAACAAAAGATTTATGATACAGATGAAGTGCTATTGTGTTGATGTTTCAGGTGATACTAAATAACACGATGACCTAAAGCTAAATATTTTTATTTCTAAGGAAATTATCATGGATGGATATGAAATATTCAAGATTAAACTTGACAAAATGCAAACTGATGAAGAAATCAAAAAAGCTCTCGAAGAACAAAATAGAAAATATGATATTTGGTTGATTAAGAATCAAAACGGCTTTGTATTGAATGTAGATGTATCACAAAGCTCCAAAAACTACCCTAAGCTTCATAAAGCATCATGTTCATGGACTGGTGAAGTATCTAAAGACTATTTTAAAGTTTGTTCAAATAGTATTTTCGAGTTAGAAAATTATTCAAAAAGATATTACAAACCTCAAGAAGAGGCGATTTATCCATGCAAAAAATGTAATCCTGATATAGGAAATATTCCATTTCAAACGATTTCTCTCCAATCTTTGGAAAATGATTTAGATCAACTTAATCAACGCTTGGAAGCTGCCTCGACTGAGGTGGTCAAAACCAAAATCCAACGTCTGATTACCGCTCGCAAAGGTCAAGGCGAATTCAGGGATAGTGTATTGAAACTGTATCCTCAATGTCCCATCAGTGATGTAGATATGCCCGAATTGCTGATTGCCAGCCATATCAAGCCTTGGCGCGATTGCAATGATGATGAACGACTAGATCAGTACAACGGTCTGATGCTTGCCCCAAATATTGATGCCTTGTTCGATAGAGGGCTAATTACGTTTAAATCAGATGGTAAAATCCGTACTAGTAAAATGCTTTCTGAAGCAAACATATTCCGGCTCGGTATTTCGCTTGACATGGAATTAGAAATCCATCCTGATAGTGAAAAATACTTTGAGTGGCATCGAAAAAAAATATTTAAGCCTTAACAAACTCCTCCTATATCAGTAAAAAGAAACCGTAGGTCAAGTATTTATACCTTATATTTTCTCACAACAGTTTATTGGACATAAATACCCGACATACACACCACTGAACATCGTTTATTGATGTAGACAAAAGGTCGTCTGAAAATCCGGATTCGGGTTTCAGACGACCTTTTTGTGTTGAGTAGCATTCTGATGAATATAGTAGATTAAATTTAAACCAGTACGGCGTTGCCTCGCCTTAGCTTAAAGAGAACGATTCTCTAAGG
>CAUSOO010000065.1:0-12255 GCA_963533245.1 uncultured Neisseria sp. | reverse complement strand
CGGGTTATGGCCAAACCGCCGTCAAACGCAGCTACGGCTACGACCGCACCGGCAATCTGACCCACAGCACCGACCAGCGGACGGGCACAACCCGGTTCGAGTACGACAAACTGGGCAGGATTACTAAAGCGGGCAATGAGCTGTTCGCCTTCGACCCCGCACACAATATCCTTTCAGACGACCTCAATGCCATCCCCGACAACCGCCTGAAAACCTACAACGGCACGACCTATTACTACGACGAGCTCGGCAACCTGATCCACCGCGAACTCGCCGACGGCGAAATGCAGAACTATTTCTACGACCTGCACGACCAACTGGTTAAGGCCGAAATCTTCAAAAAGGACGGCACGAAAGAAACTTGGGCGTACACTTACGACGCCTTGGGCAGAAGGATAGGCAAAGGTCGTCTGAAAAACGAAGAAGTTTCAGAAACGTCATTCCCGCATGATTTAAGCGGGAACGACCTTGAAAACCAAACCCGCTTCGTTTGGGACGGCAGCCACCTCTTGCAAGAAATCCACCCGGACGGCAGGTATACCTATATCTACACCGACCAAGAGTCCTATGAACCGCTGGCCCAAGTCCGCGATTGGACAACCGAAGACGGCGAAAGCCGACAACAAACCCGCTACTTCCATTGCGACCAAATCGGCATCCCTAGGGAGATGACCGATAGGGACGGCAACCTTTTATGGTTCGGCAACTACACCGGCTGGGGTCGTCTGAAAGAGGAAACCAAAGTAACGGATAGCGCATACCAGCCCTTCCGCCTGCAAAACCAGTATGCCGACCGTGAAACGGGGCTGCATTACAACTTCTTCAGGTATTATGAGCCTGATGCTGGGCGGTTTGTGAATCAGGACCCGATTGGGTTGTTGGGCGGGGCGAACCCCTATCAATTTGCATCGAATATCACAGAGTGGATTGACCCTCTTGGGCTAGTGAAATCTTCCCAATCTGGTGGTCTTAATTGGAACTGGAAGGGAGTTGGAGACAGACAAGCTCATGTTATAGATAATCATGGTTCGGTTAATCCCAACAAGCCCAAACAAAGTATCTTCAAACAAAAACCTGTTCCAACAGTTAATAAGGCATGGAAAAAAAGAATGAAGAAGAATCGTTGTCCTGACAGTTCAGATAACGATACAGATACATATAACGTAGAAATGAATCAGCCAATCGGCTATGACAGAGATACAGGAGAAATTCTTACAAAAGTCAAAATTATTGTAATGAAAGGCACCAATAAAATTATTACAGGATACCCATCATGATAAACACTGATTATTTTTGGTTTAGAGAGTGCCCCATATGTGATGGGCAGGGTAGATTAATTATAAAAAAAAATATTGACTCTAATAAATTATTTCTCTGTTGCGATGAATGTATGAGTTGCTGGGAAAATGAGGATGACTTAACTCAACAAAGAAAAAAATTTATGGAATATTCTATTAAGTCAAAGATAGTGAATGCTTCAGAAGACGATATTAGTAATTTTCATTGGGAAAAATATAAACTACATAAGTGTTCTGATACATTCATCTGATTTTATTAACTGTAGTTGGATCGAGGTCCAATAAAACCGCAAGATCGTCTGAAATCAATCTTCAGACGATCTTTCCCTATAAGTGACCTTTACCTGCCAGACGCCCGCTCCGCCATCCCCGACAACCGCCTGAAAACCTACAACGGCACGACCTATTACTACGACGACCTCGGCAACCTGATCCACCGCGAGCTGGCCGACGGCGAAGTGCAGAACTATTTCTACGATCTGCACGACCAACTGGTTAAGGCGGAAATCTTCAAAAAAGATGGCACGAAAGAAACTTGGGCGTACACCTACGACGCACTGGGCAGAAGGATAGGAAAAGGTCGTCTGAAAACCAGTCAGGAAGTTTCAGACGACCTCGAAAACCACACCCGCTTCGTTTGGGACGGCAGCCACCTCTTGCAAGAAATCCACCCGGACGGCAGGTATACCTATATCTACGCCGATCCAAGCAGCTACGAACCGCTGGCGCAAGTCCGCGATTGGACAACCGAAGACGGCGAAAGCCGCCAACAAACCCACTACTTCCACTGCGACCAAATCGGCATCCCAAGAGAGATGACCGATAAGGACGGCAACCTCTTGTGGTTCGGCAACTACACCGGCTGGGGTCGTCTGAAAGAAGAAACCAAGGTAACGGATGCCGCATACCAACCCTTCCGCCTGCAAAACCAGTATGCCGACCGTGAAACGGGGCTGCATTACAACTTCTTCAGGTATTACGAGCCTGATGCGGGTCGGTTTGTAAATCAGGACCCGATTGGGTTATATGGTGGGGAGAATCTTTATTGGTTTGCACCTAATGTACAAATTTGGGTAGACTTTCTAGGATTAGCAAAAGGAGCTGCGAATCCCGTTGTTAAAGCAGCAATTGAAGTTGGGAAAAGAGCTCATAAAAATTACTCACTTACATTAGGTGGTGGATATGACTTTGAAAGTAGTTTTAGAACAAAGTCAGGGAAATTATACCGATTTGATGCAATTGACTATAAAAATTGTATTGTGCGTGAATTAAAGCCTGATACAAAATCAGGAAGATGTAAGGGAAATAAACAATTAAATAACTATGTGAGAGTTCTTAATAGTGAAGGCCCTGATTCTTGCAAAGGGAAATGGAAAGGTATACTTGATCTTTATAAACCATAAACCTAAAATTTCCTAAAATTTAAAGTGTAATAAGGACAAATTCAACATGAATGCTGATTTTGAGAAAATTTTTTTTAAAGAGTTAAGAGCTATTTTAAAAAAAAATGATTTTTTGAAATTGAATACCTCGAATTATTTCTATAATAATAGTCATATTCAATGTATGTTTAATATTCAAAAAAGTAAATACTCTAAGCAATATTACTTTAATCTTTATGCAAAAAAAACTTCTCCTAATATTTCGCCAAAAGAAATTTCTTGGGGAGCGGATCTTATTTTAAGATTAGAGAATCTATTTCCTAAGTACTCATTTTTAATTAAAGGGATAAATTTTGATGAAAATAAAGATAAACAAAATTATTTCGATTTTCTTGATTTATTAGACACCTATTTTTTAATCGAAATAAAAAAACTAACAAATATAGAAATATTCGAAAACTACATTAAAATGCAACAGGTATAATAAATTTAATTTAAAAAATTTATTATATATATTGTATTTAGCCTCCGCAACTTGGCAATGTCGTCTGAAAATTTTCAGCAAGCGTAGGTTGGGGCGAGACCCAACAAAACATCAAGGTCGTCTGAAATTGATTTTCAGACGACCTTGCCTATACCCCCTTACCTGACTAAACTACAACGAAAAAGATCAGCTTATCACCCAGCTTCAATGGAAAATACTATCCAAAGAATAGAACACCCAAAACCAACTTGCGCGATACCCAGTACGACATTCTGCACCAGCCCGTCACCAAACTGTGCGCTACCACCTGGATGGATTTATTATTAAATAATTATCTACTGGAAATATCTATGATTTCACTGAAAATAACTTAAAACCAATTCGCCAGGGAGGGAAAGGATTTAAATCTAAATGTAAAGATTCATGTAACTAAAATAGGATTAGGATTTTATATGTATAATTCAAATTTTTACCATCTATGGCTTGGTCATTATGAAAGCATAGATGAATATGATAGATACGTAGGAGTTAGTCAAGCAAATACCTCAAACTTTGCACAAGATCTAGGCATACCTAATGAATACCCAAAATGGAATATGAATGGGAAAATAGCCTCTCTTCAACCAAATATTTCATATGCTCTACCTCTTGAAGAAATTTTCAAAGGCAGCCCCGTCAGAAAGCAAGATTATGATGTAATTAAGAAAATATGTAGAGATATAAATTTATACAATCCAAACTCATACATATGGTATTTTAATGAGCAACTTACTTTCCAAGTAGGAACAAGTTTCGATAAATACAAATATATTGGTTACTTTGAGGCGGACAATGATTTCTTAGAATCAAGGACAATTTTATATCCTCAATCATTTACAAGAATATAAGTTATTTTACGCAATAGTAATAAGTTAGGTTAAGACCTAATAACTTCTGAGGTCGTCTGAAAATTTTCAGACGACCCATTCTTCAGCCCCTGCTCCGGTTACGAAACCAAACTGGCCTACACCCCCGAAGGTCAGCTGGCGCGGATTACCGATGCACTGGGACAGCACACCGAATACCACTACGACGCCGACCAAAACCTCACCCTCGCCCTCTATCCCGACGGCAGCAAAGAGGCCTTCGGCTACGATGCCGCAGGTCGTCTGAAAACCCATACCGACGGCGAAGGCCATACCACTTCCTACGAATACGGCCAAGACGGTTTGCCGACCCGGCGCACCAATGCGCTGGGCCATACTTTCGGCTACCATTACGACAAAGCCCGCCGCCTGATCGGCCTCACCAATGAAAACGGTGCGCGCTACCGCTTTGCCTACGACGTCCTCGACCGCCTGATTGCCGAAAGCGGTTTCGACCATAAGCTGACCGGCTACCGCTACAACGCCGGCAACGAACTGGTCGAGCAGCGCGAATTCGGCGACGACGCCTCCCTCGCCGCCAAACTGATGGCGCAGCTGGGCGGACAGCCCGTCCCCAAAAAAGACGCCGCCCCGCTTTCAGACGACCTCGACAGCCAAACCCCGCTGCGGATTACCGAGTTCAAACGCGATATATTGGGACGCCTAATCCACACCCTCGCCCGCGATAACGACAAGGTTCAGGAAACCGTTTACCGATACGACTTGGACGGCAACCTCGTCCGCGCCGCCAACCGCCACAGCATCACCTGCTTCGACTACAACGAAAACGGCCAACTCATCGCCCAGCACCAATGGAAGGTGCCGAGCAAAGAAGAGAACGCCCGAAACGGCCTGCCCGAAACCGACTGGCGCGATGCGCAGTACGATATGCTGTACCTGCCCGTTACCGAAACAGTCCGCTACCACTACGACTTCAACGGCAACCGCACCGCCACCGTCCTGCCCGACGGCAGACAGATCAACTATCTGTATTACGGCAGCGGCCACCTGCACCAAATCAGCCTCGACGACGAAGTCGTCACCGACATCGAGCGCGATAAGCTGCACCGCGAAATCTACCGCACACAGGGTAAACTCGCCAGCCGCTACGAACTCGACCCCTTAGGTCGTCTGAAACGGCAAATCGCCACCCTCAATGATTTGGCGGAAGGCGGCAAAGGCAAAACCAAAGCAGCGGCGGGTTATGGCCAAACCGCCGTCAAACGCAGCTACGGCTACGACCGCACCGGCAATCTGACCCACAGCACCGAACACAGGGTAAACTCGCCAGCCGCTACGAACTCGACCCCTTAGGTCGTCTGAAACGGCAAATCGCCACCCTCAATGATTTGGCGGAAGGCGGCAAAGGCAAAACCAAAGCAGCGGCGGGTTATGGCCAAACCGCCGTCAAACGCAGCTACGGCTACGACCGCACCGGCAATCTGACCCACAGCACCGACCAGCGGACGGGCACAACCCGGTTCGAGTACGACAAACTGGGCAGGATTACCCAAGCGGGTAACGAACGGTTCGCCTTCGATCCTGCGCACAATATCCTCGACATCCCGACGGAAAAAGCCAAACCATACCCTACCCCCTCTCCCGTGGGAGAGGGTCGGGGAGAGGGCAAAACGACCGCGCCGCTTTCAGACGACCTCAATCCCATCCCCGACAACCGCCTGAAAACCTACAACGGCACGACCTATTACTACGACGACCTCGGCAACCTGATCCACCGCGAGCTGGCCGACGGCGAAGTGCAGAACTATTTCTACGACCTGCACGACCAACTGGTTAAAGCGGAAATCTTCAAAAAGGACGGCACGAAAGAAACTTGGGCGTACACTTACGACGCCTTGGGCAGAAGGATAGGCAAAGGTCGTCTGAAAAACGAAGAAGTTTCAGAAACGTCATTCCCGCATGATTTAAGCGGGAACGACCTTGAAAACCACACCCGCTTCGTTTGGGACGGCAGCCATCTGCTTCAGGAAATCCACTCGGACGGCAGGTATACCTATATCTACACAGCCTCGGATTCCTACGAGCCTTTGGCGCAAGTCCGCGACTGGACAACCGCAGACGGCGAAAACCGACAACAAACCCACTACTTCCACTGCGACCAAATCGGCATTCCTAGGGAGATGACCGATAAGGACGGCAATTTGCTGTGGTTCGGCAACTACACCGGCTGGGGTCGTCTGAAAGAGGAAACCCGAGTAACGGATAGCGCATACCAACCCTTCCGCCTGCAAAACCAGTATGCCGACCGTGAAACAGGGCTGCATTACAACTTCTTTAGGTATTATGAGCCTGATGCGGGGCGGTTTGTTTGTCAGGATCCGATTGGATTAAAAGGTGGAGAGAACTTTTATCAATTTTCGACAAATATACAAAATATGATAGACCCTTGGGGATTGAACGCTGGTAGCGTAGCCAAAGGGGTATTGTCTGTGATTGCAATTGATATAATGACTCCAGACCCCAGTGATGCAGCATGGCCTAAATGGATTGCATATGGGGTGCTTATATCTGCAGCTGCCGCAACAGGTGTCGTTGCATTATCGGAAAGCAATACTTGTGGGAAGTGTAGTGATCCTCCACCTGAAAATTGTCGTACAAAATTTCCTAATCTCCCATTATGCAAAAACTTACCTAAAGCTTATAAATTCAGCTCTGTAAATCAGATTTATAAGCAATTTAATATACAAAATGTAAAAACTCAAAGTAAGCGATCTTCCACCGAAGGACCATGTATAGGGAATGGCATGCACATTAACCTGAGGTTTATAAAAGGAAATGGCCGAGCAGGATCGATTACCTCATGTAATTGTTGCGATGATAGCATTGGCATTCCAAAAGTAAAAACTTTATTTAGGATGATTCCATGAAATCACTTTATATATCAAAAATTACCAGGTATTTTATATTGGATTCACTATGGCTAATGCAAACCAAATACTCTGATTTTATAAGAAAAGATTGGAAAGAATTTTTTAACACACCGATTCACTTAAAAATTACAATAAAAGATGTTGAAAATGAACTTCATGCAATGATAAAAAACGGATTGATATTAATTGAAGAAGAGTGGTGTTTTCTTACTCCTAAAGGAGCAAATATTTGGGAAGATTTATTTCATGTAAACTGGGAAAATTTTTATCTGATAGAATATGAATTTAAAGGTAATGATTTTAACGATGAGATTTTAAATTTTTACTGTTATTCAAATAAAGTTCTAGAAAATTTTAAATCACAAATATACATAAAAGATATAATTAATGAGGAAAAATTAAATAAATGGCAACTATGTTATTGGAAAGAACTAGATACTGGATTTTTTATTTCTCAAAAGATTACAGAACATAATAAGCTTACGTCTAGCCTATTATCAAATTGGAAATATAACCTACTTGATTGGAAGTATGATTTATCCGATTTACTAACTCCTTTAAATTAATAGATTACATAATCCAACAAAAAAAAACATTAATGTCGTATGAAAAATCTAAATTTATCTTTCGAAAAACCCTATCCCACAAGAGGAAAAGTTTATGAAAAAATAAATGATATTTTTATTGGACGGAATTTGTGTTTACCTAACAATTTTTTAATACCAAATTATGATACTTTTTTGTTCTTTGATTTTGGGCTTGGAATGGAGTCAGAGTTTCTTGAATATTTTTCTGACTTGTTAGATTTAGGTGGCTTTAATAAACAAGTTAATGTTTTTGATTATGATTTTAATATTATTGTAGAGAACTGGATTCTTAAGCATGATAATTTATTAAAATATATAAAAAGAATAATAGGTTATGTGGATGATAATGATGATAATGGAATTATTATGGCAGATACTGATTTAAATTGGGTTGCAGTTCAGGATATACCTGTTAATTGGGGTGTTTTTGCATTTCAAAGCTCAAAGAAAGAATCTATAAGATTATTCCATATGATGGATCGAGATTGGTTTGTAGACATTGAAAGATTTAAGGCTATGGAGAAGGTATTAATAAGAGAGTTTGGAGAGGAGTTTATAAATGTCTTATTAAGCAATTACGGTAATATTCGCAAGGATGGGTAACCGCCAAGTAAGCGTAGATATTGTCGCTTGAGTTAATCTCAAAAGTTGCAAATATTGATTTAAGCTGTAGGTTAGATCGAGTGCTCTCATCTTGATGGAAATTTGGCATGATAAATTTCCCTTTAGAGATTCGGAACATTGGAAAAAGGAGTTGTGCCGCTTCATGAATTTTTATAATACGGTAAAGACACAGAAGAGCTTGAAAGGAGATACACCTTTTGAGGTCTTACAGGCTTATTTTTCTCAACCTGTTGTGTAAACAACGTTGTGTTTCCTTATAAAATAATATGTTGAAATTATTTATCTTATCATTTTTAAACCTATTATTTATTTTGTACTTAACCAGAGAACTGAAAGGACTTATTAGCTTCATTCTAAACATTTGTAATGGAAATATAAGCAATTATATTTTAGGAATAGTAGAGATTTTATTCTATTCCTTTTTAAGTTTAAGTATTATTTTTTTATCAAAATACTTAGCATCATTGATAGTAAAAAGTCAAACTATTCAATTATTATTATTCGTTATAATTTGCTTGTTTTTAGATATAATAGCGTGCTTATTTATATTTAGAATCTTCTTTATAACCTAATAGTGGCCGTAAATTGGGTCGAGACCCAATAAACACCAAGGTCGTCTGAAATAAATTGCCTGACGACCTTTCCCCATGCCGCCTCCTACTTCAACTACAACGAAAACAATCAAATCACCCGTTATCACCAACACCGAACGAGATAAACTGCATCGCTAAATCTATCGTATTCAAGCTAAACTCGTCAGCCACTACGAACTTGATTCTTTAGGTTGAATTATCCCCCCCCCTGAGCAAGGCAGCAAAGGTAACGGATATCACTTATCAACCCTTCCGCCTGCAAAACCAGTATGCCGACCGTGAATCAGGGCTATATTACAGCTTCTTCAGGTATTACGAACCTGATGCAGACCGGCTTGGGGTCAGTATCCGATTGGGTTATTTTGAGATATTAATTTTTATGCTTTTGTACCGGATACTACGAAATAGATAGATACATTAGATTGGTTTAGATATTATGGGAATTGATGTGGACCAGACTGGACAAAGATGGAAGAAAAATACTGTAAACTTCGAGAAAATAATGGATATTATGTCGAACCAATGGAAGTATTGGATATAGATTGTAGACAACATGATATTTGCTATGCTAAATGTAGGGAACAATTCTCATATTCAGAATTAGAAAAATATAACTGTATGGTAAGGTGCGATGACACTCTTATGAATACATCTAAAAATATCCAACATGATCCTAATTCTTCATCCTGATTTTTCTATAAAGCGTTGGGACCTGAACTTGCCAAAATCCACTATCTACTAATAAAACCATTAAAAAACACCTACAAACTGGTAATTTTATGAAAATCTTTAAATATTTTTTATTATATTTATTTATATATATAATATTATTCATAATAAGCCCTTGGATTTTAGAATTAATTAATATTACCATAACGCTTCCATGGTCCATTATTGAAGAAGATATTATTACTTATTTTGGACTAAACCCGAATCCTACTGTTGATAATATCTTTTATCGAAGAATAATACACTTTACTTACGGATCAATTAGCCTTTTTATAAATATATTTATTTTATATAATTTTATCTGCAAATTTAAGAAAATTTTTAAAACACCCAAAGAAAATAAATGAAACAGGTGAATTATATCACATGAAAGATAATAGAAGATGATGAAAACAAAAAAATGGAATTGGATCCCTACAATTAAAATTAATGAACTGCATTTTGATAAAATTTATCCTGATTATAAGAAAATATTAGATGATTTAAATACAAATATTTTTTCAGAAAATGAAGATATTTATGACTCTTTTATTTTTGAAGAAAATGGAATTAACTCATTAATTTACTTTGAAAAAAATGGCCAATTTGCAGGAATGGAACTAAAAAATAATCTTTTTTACAAAGATATAAATTTAATTGGCAAGGATATTGAAGAAATAAAAAAAATTTTTGGTTATGATTCTTTAGTTTTAGATAAATATAATAGTGTAGATTGTGATGATATTAGAGCGATATTTTGGTTTGAAAATAATAAAGTCGAATCAGTTACAGTATATTAATAAATAATGAGAAATATAAATATAGGGTAATTAGTGGTCCGCATGCCCCCAATCCCGACGTAGAGTGTGTGCGGTACGCGCAGATGCGTTTTCTGCTTTTCAGACGACCTCGAAGCTCAAACCTCACTGGGATTACTGAATTCGAACGCAATATATTGGGACGCTTAATCCACACCCTCGCCCGCGACGGCGGCGACAAGGTTCAGGAAACCGTTTACCAATACAACCTGGACGACAACCTCATCCGTACCGCCAACAGACAAATCATCATCTGCTTTGACTACGACGCAAACGGTTGACTCATCGTCCAACACCAATAGAAAGTGTCGAGCAAGGAAGAGATCACCCGAAACGGATTGCCCGACACCGACTGGCGAAATTTATAGTGACAACGAGGTCATCGCTGACATCGAACGCGATAATGGGCTCTTTCTTATAATGCCGCCCCTAAAAATAAAATATTAAGGATAGGTTCTATGTGCAATGACGCTTATCATACTGATGATTTTTTACAAGCTAGTTATTTTCTTAAACATGAAGATTATCAAAAAGCTTTTTATTTTTTGAAGAAAGGAGCCTTGCAAGGAGATGTTAATTGTTATAATAATTTAGCAGTTTTATATGATCTTGGATATGGGATTGAAAAAAATCCAATTTTGGCGCTTAAATGGTATAGAGAAAGTTGGCAATATGAAGGGAAAAGTGGAGGGGTATGTTCTAATATTGCATCACTTTATGCCGGTTTAGGTAATATAAGGCAGGCTAAATTTTGGTGGAATAAAGCAATATTAGAATTAAATGATGGAGATGCAGCTCTTGATTATGCAAAATTCTTAATTAATAGGAAAAACAAGAGGGATTATCATAAGATAATAGAATTACTTAAGTTTGCTATCAAGAGCGATTATATTACTGAAATCTCTAAGGAAGAAGCTGGTCAATTATTGAAAAATCTAGAAAGCACATAAACTTAGTAAACCATATAAAGATCAAACCGCACAGTAAGGTCGTCTGAAATTAATTTCCGATGACCCTTTTCCAAATTAAGATCACAAGTTAAAGGAGACCTTAAATATAAATGCATTATGAGTGGTTTCACTCCTCAAATAAAAAAGACCAATGTGAAAGGTATTGACCATGGAAATATTTAAAAATTTCTTAATTTTATTGGTGTTATCAATTTCTATACTATCATGTAAACAATATCCGAAAAGAAATGAAAAAATAGCTGACTCCATATCAACGGGTAGTACTTATTGGATTTCGGATGAAGAAATTCATACTCTGGAAGAAAAAGCCTCTCATGGAGATAAAAATTCATCATTCAAATTATATCAATACCATATGTTTGTATCTCTAAATCAAAATTTAGAATTTAAATGGCTAGAGATAGCGGCAAAAAATGGACATCCTATTGCCCAATCCAATTTAGCTGATTTATCTTTAGCACAAGGAAATAAAGAAAAAGCCACATTTTGGGCTAAAAAAGCATATGAAAATGGTGCTAAGCTACCGGATGAATTAAAAATCCTAATAAAATAACCTAAACCTTTTGAAACTAGAACACTGGGAGGATTCAATGATAAACGCTGAAAATACTGCTAATATTCAAATTTTTTGGAAGTTACGAGAAGACGGAGGTTGTCAGACGATTCCTCCCATTGGTCTCTTTTATCCCGTAAGTAAATTTGAAGATGGTGTTTTTCAAGAAAATTTTCCTAGAAGTATAGTTTTAGACATTTACGAGTATATACCAAATAAAAACATCAGTTATGCAAACGCTTGGTTCCTGATAAGAAAAAACGAAAAAATACCATTAGATACGAAATTTAAAATTTTTGATGGTCCAAGATGCATTGCAGATGTTATTTCGATTCCTTAAAACAGTAATCGTGGATTAGGTCTTATAGTGGATTAAATTTAAATCAAGACAAGGCGACGAAGCCGCAGACAGTACAGATAGTACGGAACCGATTCACTTGG
>CAUSOO010000064.1:0-12958 GCA_963533245.1 uncultured Neisseria sp. | reverse complement strand
CCGTCTGAATGATGCGGCGCAAAGTGGGCTGGTTCAAGCCGTTTACGGTCGGATAGACGGGCGTGAGGCTTTCCGCCAAACCGCTGCTCTCGGCATCACGGATTTTGGGATGAATCATCTCGTCGCCGTGAAACCCGTGTTTGATTTCGCCCACGGCGCGGATGCGTTTGCCGACCGCCATCTGTTTCTGATTACTGGCATAAAAGTGGATGAAACGCAGAAAAAGGACGCTGCCGGAATCGTCGGCGATTTGGACAATCAGCTGCTTGCGCGGTTTGAACGTTACTTCCTGATGGATAACTTCACCCTCGACCTGACACGGCACACCGATCGGTGCATCCTTGATCGGCATGATGTGCGTCTCGTCCTCGTAACGCAGCGGCAAATGCAAAACCAAATCCCATGCGGTGTTGAGGTTGAGTTTGTCGAGCTTCTTGGCGGAAACGTCGGTGATTTTGAGCTGTTTCTGGGTTTCGGGCGTCATCATGGCTTTGTCCTTTAATGGCGCGTATTTTAGCTGAAAATGTAGGAAGGGGTCGTCTGAAAGGACGTTCAGACGACACGAAGGCATCGTTTGCGCCTTCATCACAAGTTACCCCGTGACCTACCCACTTAGCAAAATAATATTGAAAAGATATAATCATTCCCGCAACTTTTCTTACATGCGGAAACCATCTTAATAGGAGACAATAATGAATTCATTGTTCACACGCGTATGCCCCGCCCTAATCATTGCCTTGGCTTTATCAGCCTGCGGCAGCAGCGGACAAACGCCCTCAACAAGCCCAACCCCGACCGTACCCGAAAACGGAAGCAAACCCGCAGAAAGCAAACCTGCCGAGCAATCAGACAATACAACGACTGATAACAATTCCGCCGAACCACCCCAAAACACGTCGTCTGAAAACAAAGAAAACAACACAGCAGAAACCCAGCCTCAACCGGAAGACAAACCCACCACGCCGCCCGTTATCATCCCCCCTGCTGCCCCCGCCCAGCCAACAGAAAACATCAGCAAAGAAATCAGCAGCATTGCCGTCGAATACGATGAACCGCGCACCTATGAAGTTCCTCCCTATAGAGATTACTATGGCACCGGCCCTAGAGAGATTGGAAAAAGCGATAACCTATACACCTTGGTTGTTGATGGCGAAAAAATCAAATTATTTCCTGACAACGCAGTGCTTGGCGGAGAAATAGAAACAACCAATAGCAATGAATACGGTCAAGTCATCCGCAAAACCGTGATGACAGATTTGAAATACGCCATACATGGCGAATATTACTATCCGACAGCAAAAGGCTGCGAATCCGGCGATGAAGACTGCCATAATCTGGAAATGCAATTAAGAGAAAGCGGACGTGATCCTGCCGAACACAAACACCTGCATTTCGTCCAAGGATACGCCACGAAGGATATGCCCTTGAGCGGTTCTGCCGTATATGAAGGAAGCGGGCATAAATTCTGGGCAGATTTCAGCGAAAAAACACTCAAAGGAAATATCGGCGGCGAATTTACTGCCAAAATCACGGGAAACACTTTCGCAACCGACAACAGTTCCAAACCCTTCTCTCCAGACATGTTGGAAGTCAAAGGCGGTTTCTACGGACCTGCCGCCGCCGAAATTGCTGGTGTTTACTACGATCATGAACACTCGGCAGGCACATTCGGTGCAAAAAAAGTCCAAGCAACAACAGCACCAACCGTTCAACCTTAGTCACCCAAAGGTCGTCTGAAAACAAGTATGGCGGGGGCTGCCAAAATCTTAAGCACCAACCCGCCAACAATGTTAATCCTCTATAATAGCGGGTTTCAGACGACCTTTTCTATACATACAACCTGAATAACTATCGCCAATAATCAGATTCAGGCAGTCTGCACCCTTCACACAAGGATCCCCATGAACATCACCCAAATCCTCTCTCAAGAACTCTCCGCTACTGCCGCGCAAATCACCGCCGCCGTCGAGCTTTTGGACGACGGCGCGACCGTGCCGTTTATCGCCCGCTACCGCAAGGAGGCCACGGGCGGGCTGGACGATACGCAGTTGCGCCAGCTTGCCGAGCGGCTGCAATACCTGCGCGAGTTGGAAGAGCGCAAAGCCGTTGTTTTAAAAAGCATTGAAGAGCAAGGCAAGCTTTCAGACGACCTCAGGGCGCAAATCGAAGCCGCCGACAACAAAACCGCGCTGGAAGACCTGTATCTGCCCTACAAG
The DNA here is from genome assembly GCA_963533245.1 of uncultured Neisseria sp. GTDB lineage: Bacteria > Pseudomonadota > Gammaproteobacteria > Burkholderiales > Neisseriaceae > Neisseria. The sequence goes on along the minus strand of CAUSOO010000064.1, from coordinate 10,742 downwards.
CCCAAACGCCGCACCAAAGCGCAAATCGCGCGCGAACACGGTTTGCAGCCGCTGGCGGACGTGTTGCTTGCCGAGCAGCCGCAGGACGTGGAAGCCGCCGCGCAGGGCTACCTGAACGAAAACGTCCCCGACGCCAAAGCCGCGCTGGACGGCGCGCGCGCGATTCTGATGGAGCAGTTTGCCGAAGACGCAGAACTCATCGGCACGCTGCGCGACAAGCTGTGGAACGAAGCCGAAATCCACGCGCAAGTCGTTGAAGGCAAAGAAACCGAAGGCGAAAAATTCAGCGATTATTTCGACCACCGCGAACCCGTCCGCGCCATGCCCAGCCACCGCGCGCTGGCGGTTTTGCGCGGCCGCAACGAAGGCGTGTTGAACATCGCGCTCAAATACCAGCCCGACGACACGCCGATTACGCAGCAAAGCGAATACGAGCAAATCATCGCCCGCCGCTTCAAGGTTTCAGACGGCCACAAATGGCTGCGCGACACCGTGCGCCTGACTTGGCGCGCGAAAATCTTTTTATCGCTGGAACTTGAAGCCTTAGGCCGTCTGAAAGAAGCCGCCGACACCGACGCGATTACCGTGTTCGCCCGCAATCTCAAAGACTTGCTGCTCGCCGCGCCCGCCGGACGGCTGACCACTTTGGGTCTCGACCCCGGCTACCGCAACGGCGTGAAATGCGCCGTGGTGGACGACACGGGCAAGCTGCTGGATACCGTCATCGTCTATTTGCATCAAGAAAACAATATGTTGGCAACGCTGTCGCGCCTGATTAAGCAGCACGGCGTGAAGCTCATCGCCATCGGCAACGGCACTGCCAGCCGTGAAACCGACAAAATCGCGGGGGAACTGGTGCGCGGGATGCCGGAAATGGGGCTGCACAAAATCGTCGTTTCCGAAGCCGGCGCGTCGATTTATTCCGCGTCCGAACTGGCGGCGCGCGAGTTCCCCGACTTGGACGTTTCCCTGCGCGGCGCGGTGTCCATCGCCCGCCGCCTGCAAGACCCGTTGGCCGAACTGGTGAAAATCGACCCCAAATCCATAGGCGTGGGGCAGTACCAGCACGACGTGAACCAAAGCCAGTTGGCCAAATCGCTGGACGCGGTGGTGGAAGACTGCGTGAACGCCGTCGGCGTGGACGTGAACACCGCGTCTGCCCCGCTCTTGGCGCGGATTTCCGGTTTGAATCAGACCCTTGCCCAAAACATCGTCGCCTACCGCGATGAAAACGGCGCGTTCGACAGCCGCAAAAAATTGCTGAAAGTACCGCGTTTGGGCGAAAAAACCTTCGAGCAGGCGGCAGGCTTTTTGCGGATTAACGGCGGCAAAGAGCCGCTGGACGCGAGCGCCGTCCACCCCGAAGCCTATCCCGTCGTCGCCAAAATGCTGGCGCAACAAGGCATTACCGCCGCCGAACTCATCGGCAACCGCGAGCGCGTGAAGCAAATCAAAGCGTCCGACTTCACCGACGAACGCTTCGGCCTGCCGACCATTCTGGACATCCTGTCCGAGCTGGAAAAACCCGGCCGCGACCCGCGCGGCGAGTTTCAGACGGCCTCATTCGCCGAAGGCATCCACGAAATCAGCGACTTGCAAGTCGGCATGATACTCGAAGGCGTGGTTTCCAACGTCGCCAACTTCGGCGCGTTCGTGGACATCGGCGTCCATCAGGACGGCTTGGTGCACATCTCCGCCCTGTCTAACAAGTTCGTCCAAGACCCGCGCGAAGTGGTGAAAGCCGGCGACGTGGTGAAAGTGAAAGTGCTGGAAGTCGATGCCGCCAGAAAACGCATCGCGCTGACCATGCGGCTGGATGACGAGGCGGGCGGCTCAGCCAAAGGCAACAGGTCGTCTGAAACCCGACATCAGGAACGCCGCGACCGCAAACCCCAGCACAACGACCGCGCCCCAACCAATTCGGCGATGGCGGATGCGTTTGCGAAATTGAAACGGTAAGGCGGGTATCAAAAAGAGCTGCAAAATGATTTGCGGCTCTTTTTTTAAATCGAATTCACCTATTCATTTAATGATTTGCGGCTCTTTTTTTAAATCGAATTCACCTATTCATTTGATGAACATGCCCAAAGTTCAAACCCTTCTGCCAAAGAGAAACACCGATTCAGACGACCTGAAAATGCAAAAACCGCCCCAAACAGGCGGTTCATATCGTTATTTTTTAAACCATCAATAAATATTGAGCGGTAGGCTGCGATCACCCAGAATGATAGGATCGGCAGCCACAATGCCATCATTGACAATGACTGATGTCGTCTTGACGGAGCCGGTGACGGCATTGAGGTGTCCCCATATATAGACCAGCCCTATCGGGGAAGGTTGGATTCTGGTCGGTTTGCCCATCAGTGCAATTACTTCTCTTTCACTCATGCCCTGCCTGATTTGCCGGGCGTTGGTCCAACTGAAATTATTACCGAAACAGCCTGCCAATGTGACGGAAACAAGGGCAGCCAAAAATAACTTCTTCATTTATTATTCCTTTTATCATACAACAGTGTCGATTATGACATTATGCTTTAATGGCAATGCAATTGCAACCAGCCGTCATAACCGATGGCTTACCGATATAAACAGGCGTATAGTTTGAGATATTGCAAACCCATCATCACCATCCAAGGAGTCCAAACCATGAAACCTGTTTTGTTTGCCGCGCTGATTTCCTGTTTTTCTGTTGCTGCCTATGCGGCTTGTACCGACAGCCAGCAGCAGTGTGTGATTTATAAAAACGGTAATGTCTCGGCTGAAGGCGGCTGTTCGGTCAACAAGTGTCAGAATGCCGATGCGCAGGTGTTGAAATGGAAGCTGAAAAACGGTAAAGGCGTAACCGTCGAAATCGGGAAAAACGGCAAGGTTTTGGTGAACAAAAAACCGGGAGCGAAGGCGAGCAACAGCAACGCGGCGGGCATGGGCTTGACGTGTTATGCCGCCGATGCGGACAAGCGTGAGCAGTTCTGCTCGACCAATTATTAATACAGGATTGGCATGAAAAAGGTCGTCTGAAACCTGAATCGGTTTTCAGACGACCTTTTGTTTGAGCGCATCGCTATCAGTGTTTGACGCCGCTGAGCCTTGCCCAGCCTTCGTCGATTTCGGCGGGTTCGATGTCGAACCATTGGCGGTAAATGCCGCTGAGTTCTTCGACTTGTTCGTCCAGCAAACCGGACAACACGATGCGTCCGCCTTGTTTGGTGCGGGCGGCGAGCATTTCGCCGAGCATGCGCAGGGGATTAGCGAGGATGTTGGCGATGACGATGTCGAATTGTCCTTGCGGCAAACCGTCGGGCAGGTAGAACTGTGCGTCGACGTTGTTTTGTGCGGCGTTGTCTTTGCTGGCGCGGATGGCTTGTTCGTCAATATCGACGCCGACGGCAGAACCTGCGCCGAGCTTGAGGGCGGCGATGGTCAGGATGCCGGAGCCGCAGCCGTAGTCTAAGACGCTTTCGCCGCCTTTGAGCTGCGTGTCCAGCCATTTGAGGCACAGGCGGGTGGTCGGATGGCTGCCGGTACCGAAGGCAAGGCCGGGGTCCAGCTGGAGATTAACGGCGTTGCTGTTGGGTGCTTCGTGCCAAGATGGGGTAATCCACAGGCGTTCGGAAATTTGGATGGGGTCGAACTGCGCTTGGGTCAGGCGCACCCAGTCTTGGTCGGCAAGGATTTCGCTGGTGTATGCCAAGTCTTTCAATCCGCATTCTTGGCTGGCGGCTTGAATCATGGCTGCGGCATCGTCGTTTTCACCGAACAAGGCGATGACTTTGCTTTGCTGCCAGATTTGTTCGGTCGGCATACCGGGTTCGCCGAAGATGGCTTGTTCGTTTTCGGTGCCTGCGTAGGCGTCTTCGATGGCGGCGGAGAGTGCGCCGTGTTCCATCAGGGCGTCGGCGAGACGTTCGGCGACGGCGTCGTTGACGTTGATGGTGATTTGTTGATAGGACATGGTGGGCTTTCTCGGTGGGGTCGTCTGAAATTAGGAAATGGCGGTCGAATAGGCGATTTTGATCGTTTGCGGCATATTTGGACTATGGGCGTAACAGCGGGCTACTTGCTTCGGATTGAATCGTTTTTCTGCCTGAACACGTTTTTTTTTCTTGCGTGAAATGGCGGCTGATAGGCTTACTCAGTCATAATTATAGGCTTGTCGGTAATCTCTGAGTACACCCGAAGTCAGGTTTCAACCTGTCTGAAAAAAGGTCGTCTGAAAGCTATGCGGTTTTTCAGACGACCTTCGACTATCCAAACGGGACGGTTTTATTTGTCCTGTTTGGCTTTGCGTTCTTCCAGCCAGTGTTCCAGATAATGGATGCTGACGCCGCCTTTTTCAAAACCGGGGTCGCTGAACAAATCGCGGTGCAGCGGGGTATTGGTTTTGATGCCGGTTACGGCAAGCTCGGCGAGGGCAACGCGCATTTTTGCCATTGCCTGCTCGCGGGTTTTGCCGATGACGCAGACTTTGCCGATCAGGCTGTCGTAGTAAGGCGGGATGCGGTAGCCTTGGTAAATGTGGCTGTCCACGCGGATGCCGAAGCCGCCGGGCAGGTGGCAGCTTTCAATCAGGCCCGGGCTGGGGATAAAGTTGTACGGGTCTTCTGCATTGATGCGGCACTCGAAAGCATGGCCTTCGATGTGGATGTCTTTTTGCTTGTATTGCAAAGGCAGGCCGCCGGCAATGCGGATTTGTTCCTGTACGATATCCACGCCGGTAATCAGCTCGGTAACGGGGTGTTCGACTTGGACGCGGGTATTCATTTCGATAAAGAAGAACTCGCCGTTTTCATACAGGAATTCAAACGTACCTGCGCCACGGTAGCCGATGCGCTTGCAGGCGTCGGTACAGGCTTTGCCGATTTTTTCGCGGGCTTTTTCGTCGATGAAGGGAGCGGGTGCTTCTTCGATGACTTTTTGGTGGCGGCGCTGCATGGAGCAATCGCGCTCGGCAAGGTAGATGGCGTTGCCGTGTTCGTCGGCAAGCACTTGGATTTCGACGTGGCGCGGGCGTTGCAGGTAGCGCTCCATATAGACCATCGGGTTGCCGAACGCCGCGCCTGCTTCGGCTTTGGTCATTTCGACGGACTTGATGAGGTCTTCTTTTTTCTCGACCACGCGCATACCGCGTCCGCCGCCGCCACCCGATGCTTTGATAATCACGGGATAACCGACTTTGTCGGCGGTTTTGAGGATTTCGGCGGGATCGTCGGACAGGGCGCCGTCCGAACCGGGAACGCAAGGGACGCCCGCTTCAATCATCGCGTGTTTGGCGGAAACTTTGTCACCCATCAGGCGGATGGTTTCGGCTTTGGGGCCGATGAAGATGAAGCCGGACTGTTCAACCTGTTCGGCAAAATTGGCGTTTTCGGCAAGGAAGCCGTAGCCCGGGTGGATGGCATCCGCGCCGGTAACTTCTGCGGCGGCGATGATGGCGGGGATATTGAGATAGCTTTGTGCGGAAGCGGCAGGGCCGATGCACACGGATTCGTCGGCAAGTTTGACGTGCAGACTGTCTTTGTCGGCTTCGGAATGCACGGCGACGGTGGCGATGCCCATTTCACGGCAGGCTCGCAAGACGCGCAGCGCGATTTCGCCTCGGTTGGCGATTAATACTTTTTTCAGCATGATGACCTTTCCTGTGGTTTCAGACGACCTGCTTGTTACCTTTTGCCCAACGCATTGCGGATTTTTTCATCGGTCTTGTATTGGCTCAACGCGTACACCGCCCACATGGCGGCAGGAATCCAGCCGATTAAGGAGAATTGGAGAATCAGGCAGATAATGCCCGCAATCGGACGGCCGATGGTGAAGAATACGGCGAAAGGCAGGAAGATGGCTAACAGCAGGCGCATGGTGGAAATCCTGAGTTGGAAAGCATTTCAGACGACCTCTCCGCAATCCGGAAGGTCGTCTGAAAACGAATTATTCGATGATGAAGAGCGGTTCGCCAAATTCCACAGGCGTACCGTTTTCCACCAGAATCTCTTTAACCGTACCGGATTTCTCGGCTTCGATTTCGTTCATCAACTTCATCGCTTCGATGATACACAGCGTATCGCCGGCTTTGACTTGCTGACCAACTTCGACGAAGGAGGCGGCATTCGGGCCGGGCGCGCGGTAGAACGTACCGACCATAGGCGATTTTTGCGCGTTGGACAGGTCGCGTGCGGCTGGGGCTGCGGGAGCGGGTGCTGCTGCGGCGGCGGGCGCAGGGGCAGGCACCGCTACTTGGGCGGGTGCTGCATAAACGGGAGCCGGAGCGGCGGTGGCGCGGGTGATGCGGACTTTTTCCTCGCCTTCGGTCACTTCGATTTCGGCGATACCTGATTCTTCTACTAAATCAATCAGTTTTTTTAATTTGCGCAAATCCATTTTCGTTCCTTTACGATACGGCCCAAATGTCGTGAAGCGGCCGTGTTTGTTGCGTGATATTTCAGAAAACAACCGGCCTGCGGCAACGGCGCAAGCCGGACGGTATTGGGTTGCATAAAGGGCATTCGCAGGAGCAGAAACCCCGTAAATGAATTTGACTATTTTCCCGAACTTGCCGACAAATGTCTAGCAAAATCTCGAAAAAAGGCGGTTTTTGAACAAAACGGGCAGATTCGGAAAATTCGTCCGAATGCGTATTTCTTCAACGAGTGTTTATTCTAATTTGTTGGTTTATGAAGGGAAAAGGTCGTCTGAAAAAAGCCAAAGTGCGTATAATGACCGCCTGACAAAATTTGTAAGCATCAAAATAAGATTATGGACATTTCCGATTTCGATTTCACCCTGCCCGACCGATTAATTGCCCAGCATCCGCCCGAAGTGCGCGGCAGCAGCCGTCTTTTGGTCGCGCTGCCCGATATGCTGCTGCAAGACCGCGTGTTCGGCGATTTGCCTGATTATATTGAGGCGGGCGACGTTTTGGTGTTCAACAACACCAAAGTTATGAAAGCGCGGCTGTTCGGGCAAAAAGAGAGCGGCGGCAAAATCGAGGCCTTGATAGAGCGCGTTTTGGACAACCACACCGCGCTGGCGCACATCCGTTCGTCCAAATCGCCCAAACCCGGCACGAAGCTGATTTTTGAAGGCGATATTTGTGCCGTCATGGTTGAGCGTGCGGACGAACTGTTCTGCCTGTGCTTTGAAGGCGAACAAACCGTTTACGAGCTGCTGGAGCAAAACGGCCATTTGCCGCTGCCGCCCTATATCGAACGCGCTGCCGGCGCGGATGACGACACGCGCTATCAAACCGTCTATGCCAAACATCAGGGCGCGGTCGCGGCGCCGACGGCAGGTTTGCATTTTACAGACGAGCTTTTAGGTCGTCTGAAAGCCAAAGGCGTGGAAACGGCGGAAGTCACCCTGCACGTCGGTGCGGGAACGTTCCAGCCCGTGCGCGTGGACAAAATCGAAGAACACAAAATGCACAGCGAATGGTTTGACGTGCCGCCCGAAACCGTCGCCGCCATCGAAGCCGCCCATGCGCGCGGAAACAAAGTTTGGGCAGTCGGCACCACTTCCATGCGCGCCCTCGAATCCGCCGCGCGCGAGACAGGTCGTCTGAAAGCGGGACAGGGCGACACCGATATTTTCATCACGCCGGGCTACCGCTTCCGCGTCATCGACCGCCTGATTACCAATTTCCACCTGCCCAAATCCACGCTCCTGATGCTCGTCAGCGCGTTTTCGGGCATGGAACACATCCGCGCGGTGTACCGCCATGCGGTCGAACATGAATACCGTTTTTTCAGCTATGGGGACGCGATGGTTTTAGGACGCTCGGAACCTTAAAAATCTCTGAAGAAAAACGTCGTCTGAAAACGATTCAGACGACGTTTTTTTTGGGAAGGTTTATAAAGTGGGCAATCTGAAATACATAAAAACCGATTATGCCCAATCCGCCCCACCCTGTTCATACATGCGATTCAAACCTCTGCCGGTTGAAAACCAAATCAAATTCATAGCCTTCCAGCACTTCCCTGATTTGCTTGACTTCTTCGGGCATCAGCACGACTTCTGTATATTGTGAAATATATTCCGCAAAATCAGAGTCTTCCGTAACATTGTCCGGCATCATGGTTTGAAATTGGCAATTACCCGGGAAAACCACCACCGAAGAAAACGCCCGCGTCGGCAGGTGGAGCTTCTCGGACAAAATCCGAATGTATTGCTGATTTTTCAACAAAGGGTTCGGGAACAGCGTCTTGCTTTTGTGAAACTTCTGCGTCCACATCCCATTGCCGTCGTCGCCCCAAATCCTGCCCTGATAATTCGGCGTGGCAACCACGAAAATCCCGAAACAGGACACATAAACATAATCAATCTGTTCATGCTGCCCGTCCCGATAAATATCCAAGCCGCGAAACTCATGATAGACAGATTCGTCCAAGCTGCAATCCGCACGGACATTGACGGCGAAACGGCTGATAAATTGTTTGACAGGCGTATTTTTAGACAGGCAGGTTGCCAGCACAAATGCCGCTGCACAGCCCGTCAGCACAAGACCGCCTGAAGACAGAAAGTCGGTATCCATAAATGATATTTTCCCGCAAATACTGCCGCTCCTGCATGAACAGCACTCCCCATACCCCATACAGACGGCAAAAATGTTATTTTTTATAATGTATTAGCTTATTTATAATGCTAATGTAATTTTTTATGATTATAACGCAATTTATATTATTTACAATAAAAAATACCATTTGTATAAAATTTACACCGCTTATCATTTTTTGAATCAGTCATTCTTCAGACTGACATTGCCTGACCGTTTCCATCCCTTCACTTTCCAAATCCAAAAAATCTCCTGATTATTCAATCTCAAGCATTCATCATAAATTAATCCGAAACCGACGCGCAAACCTTCAAAACCCCAATCCCACTACAAAAATAATCTGTGACATCAATCCGCCACACCTCTTTAAGTGTCGGCAAAATATCACACTCCCCGACAGCCCTTCCCTGCCTCTGTTTTCAGACGACCCCAATAATATTTCGAACCTCCCGACACAGTTCCCAAATACGACATCACCGATAACACTTTGTATAGAAATAGTTTCTTTAGTTTTTATAAACACAAAAATAAAATGAGACCCTTTATCCACATTCCAAAAACATATTTACCCGATTCGGTTACTGTCTCAAAAGCCGGCGAAACAACAATTATTTACGATAAATTTTAACGGACATACTCCTTTTTCACGCTGCTTGCTTTATACTTACTCGATATAACCGGTTGAATTTACGGATAAACGCAAAAAGAATCAAACTCATTTTGCCCTACCGTTTCAGCCCCTAAAAACCAATCTTATTGATAAAGAAAGCCTCACTATGGAAACCAAACGTCTCTCTTCCCTTCTCAAACTCATCGCCAACCCCGACCGCATGACCATTTTGTTCATGCTGATGGACAGCGAACGCAGCATCGCCGAATTATCCGAAGCGCTCGGACAGCCTGCGACCGCCGTTTCCAACCATCTCGCGCGCCTGCGCTCCGAAGGTCTGATCGATTTCACCCGCTACCACCGCATCATCGAATACCGGCTGGTATCCGAAGAAGCCGCCGTCATCCTCGATACGTTGCGCAATTTGGAAAACCGTAAAGCCGCCTAAAGGCTGTTGAGCCTTGTTTTCTCAAACGGATTTTTGTTTCAAACCGGCAGCCGCCGAAATCCCCTGATGATACAATAGCGTCCCGTTTACCCAACAAAGCGGTTTTCATGAACCGCTTTGTTTTGTCCTTATTCTGCCCGATAAGCCCGAAATGCTTTTCAGACGACCCTCACACACGGAATCCGCATGAAAATCACCACTTGGAACGTCAATTCCCTCAACGTGCGCCTGCCGCAGGTGCAAAACTGGCTTGCCGACCACCAGCCCGATATCCTCGTCTTGCAAGAACTCAAGCTCGACCAAGACAAATTTCCTGCTGCCGCCCTGCAAATGATGGGCTGGCACAGCGTTTGGAGCGGACAAAAAACCTACAACGGCGTCGCCATCATCAGCCGCAGCGAACCGCAAGACGTACACGTCGGCCTACCTACCCTGCCCGACGACCCGCAACGCCGCGTCATCGCCGCAACCGTCAACGGCGTGCGCGTCATCAATGTCTATTGCGTCAACGGCGAAGCCCTCGACAGCCCGAAATTCCTATATAAAGAACAATGGTTTGCCGCTTTGACCGAATTTGTCCGCGACGAAATGACGCGCCACGAAAAACTGGTCTTGCTCGGCGACTTTAATATCGCGCCTGCCGATGCCGACTGCTACGATCCTGAAAAATGGCATGAAAAAATCCACTGCTCATCCATCGAGAGACAGTGGTTCAAAAATCTGCTGGATTTAGGCTTGACCGACAGCCTGCGCCAAATCCACCCCGAAGGCGCGTTTTACACTTGGTTTGACTATCGCGGCGCAATGTTCCAACGCAAACTCGGACTGCGCATCGACCACCAGCTCATCAGCCCCGCCTTGTCTGCCGTGTTGAAAGACGTTTATGTCGATTTGGACGCGCGCGCGCAAGAACGCCCCAGCGACCATGCGCCGGTCGTGGCTGAATTTGATTTGTAAGGCGCAATCTTTAAAAAAGGTCGTCTGAAAACCTCATTTTTGCGTTTTCAGACGACCTTTTGCTATTCGCTTCTGACTCGAAGCCGACCCTATAGTGGATTCACTTTAAATCAGGACAAGGCGACGAAGATGCAGACAGTACAGATAGTACGGAACCGATTCACTTGGTGCTTCAGCACCTTAGA